>JBLHKZ010000005.1:0-51907 GCA_047618185.1 Limisphaerales bacterium | reverse complement strand
ATCTCGACAAAGACATCGGCGAAAAGAAGAACGTCGCCGCCCAGAATCCGAAAGTCGTGAAGCGCCTGAAAGCCCTCCTCGAAGAATCGCGCCAGGATCTCGGCGACGGAAACCGCAAAGGCGCCAACTGCCGCCCCGTCGGCGTCGCCCAAAATCCGCGCACACTTGTGCCACGACCGGGCGTCGAAGGCGAAGCTGGATTCATCCCAACGCTGAAGCTGAAGCGACAATCCAAGTGATCCCCCTCCGGGAGTTCGATTCGACGCGGTAGGGAACGCGTTCCAAATCGATTATTTTCCAGATTCCTTGTTCAGGATCTCCCGGAAGCGGCGAAAATCAGACTTCGCCTCCTCGATCGACAAATCGGGATTCACTCTCCGATGTTCTTTTATGAATCCAATCATTCCTATTTGATTCAGTTTGCGCGGACCCTCAAGAACGTTACAGTGCCAAAAATTCGAAGAACTCATTCCGTTATGAAATCCATCCGACTCCTCTTTTCTGCGATCGCACTCACTTTCTGTCTGGCGAACACAACCCACGCCGCCGACAAGACGCTCCTTGCCGGCGCGGCAGCCGTCGACATCACGCCCGCCAAATGGCCGGTCTCCCTGGTCGGCTCTTTCTCCGACCGGCAGGCGACAAAGGCCTGGGACCCGCTGCACGCCCGCGCCCTCGTCCTCGACGACGGTGAGACCCGGCTGGCCATCGTCGTGGTCGACAATTGCCTGATCAAGCGCCCGCTTTTCGACGAGGCCAAAAAGCGCGCCGCCAAGCGCACGAAGATCCCCGCGAACCGCATCCTTGTCAGCGCGACGCACACGCACTCGGCTCCCGCGTCCAAGACTTGGGACGCCATTGGCGTGAAGGCCAGCCCCGACTATCTTGAGCAAATGACCGAGGGCATCGCGGAATCGATTAAACGCGCCGAAGCGAATCTCGAACCGGCGCGCATCGGTTGGGGCGCCGCTCATCTTCAGAAGCACGTCTTCAATCGCCGTTGGCACACCCTGCCCGCCGCGAAACGTCAAAACCCCTTCGGCACGACAAACGACATCGTCGTCATGAACCCGCCGCGCGGCAAAGGCTTGCTCCTCAATCCCGCGGGCCCGACCGATCCCGATGTGTCGTTCATCTCCGTGCAGGCGAAGGACGGTCGTCCGATCTCCCTGCTGGCGAATTACTCGCTACACTACGTCGGCGGCGTGCCCGGCGGCGGCGTCTCAGCGGATTACTTCGGCGAGTTTGCCAAACAGATCGCCCAACGGTTCGGGGCAAAGACCGACGGCAAAAAGCCGTTTGTCGGGATCATGTCCAACGGCACGAGCGGCGACATCAACAACATCAATTTCTTCACGCCCCAACCGCGTAAGGAACCCTTCGAACAGATCAAGCTGGTCGCCAACGACGTGGCCGACGCGGTCGCGGCGAAGCACAAGCAGATCGTCTTCGAGGACTGGGTTCCCCTGGGCATGATGCAACAGGAACTGAGCCTGAGACTGCGCAAGCCTTCTCCGGAAATGGTCGCCAACGCCCGCAAGTTCATCGCCGAGCCTGACATCAAGAAACTCCCGCCCCGCGCCAAAGCCTACGCCGACTGGACGCTCAGGCTCCACGAGGGTCCCGAGACCGAGGACATCATTCTCCAGGCCATCCGCATCGGCGATCTCGGCATCACGTCCATCCCCTGCGAGACCTTCGTGGAAATCGGCCTCGACATCAAAGCCCGCAGCCCGATGCACCACACCTTCACCATCGAGCTGGCCAACGGCCACTACGGCTACCTCCCCACCCCGCGCCAACATCGCCTCGGCGGCTACGAAGCCTGGCTCGGCAGCTGCACCCTCGAAGTCGCCGCCTCGGAAAAGATCGTCGATTCCCTGCTCTACCAGCTGAAGCAGATCTACGAATGAGTCGGACAGCTCGCGACGATGAATACGTGCGTTACCTGAATGCGCCAACCAAACTAAATTGCGCACATGAATCAGATCCTTGAAGAAATCACAGCGCGAATCCGGGAGATTGACAAAGATGACCGAGCGCGGGTTCTGGACTCGATTCAGCGCCAACAGGCGGACTTTGACGAGGCCCAGATCGAACAAGCGTGGCTGACCGAAGCAGACCGCCGGTGGACTGAAATCGAATCCGGCAAGACCGACACCAGCCCCGCATGCCCGACTATTTCAATGATCGAGACTGATTACCACCGAAAGCAGGCGCCGAAACTCTCGCCTCACTTGATCTTCAACAACTCCTTCTCGGTCCACGGAATTTCCCGCCCGCCAATCGCCTTCTTCGCTCGCGTGACAGTCGCCGCGTCGATCGGATCCGCGCGATGCTCCCACTCACGACGCGCGTAGGTCAGGATCGACGCGATCTGCTCGTCGCTGATGCCCTGCAGCCCGGGCATTGTCATGTCGTAGACGCGACCGTGCACGGTGATCGGGCCGGTCACGCCATTTTGCACGATGCGAATCAATCGCTCTGGCGACCCCAGCAAGAAGGGCGAATCCAGCAATGGCGGAGCCTTGCCCTCCTGCCCCAATCCATCCGGCATATGGCAAGCTGCGCAGGTCATTTGAAACAGCGTCTTCCCCTCCGCAAATCGCTTCGCCTCAGCCTTCGTCAACGCGCGCGGCGGCGGAAGCGGTTTCGCGGCTTCACCCCAGACCAGGAATTTCTCCAACTTTTTGGCGCGGCTCGAAATGGCGCCGAGCTTGTGGGCAAGCAGCTTCGCGAATGAAGCGGGTTGCTGTTTATAGGCGATCGGTTTGGGCGCGCGCCCTTTTGCCGTCGCCGCGGAAACCACGCCGTCGAGAATCGCCTTGCCGCGCCAGTCGCCGCCACTAGCGCGCTTCAAAGCCAGGCTCAGCAAGCGATCAACACGGCCGGCGTTTCGTTCGCGCGCCACGCAGGCGGCCAACTGTCGAACGACCGACGCGTGACGACCGCCGGCGTTGTCCCACTCCGCATCCGCCAGCGCGCGTTGGAGAAATTCCAACTCGCGTCCGCCTAATCCGCTCAGCGCGCCGTCCCGGACAATCTGGTCTTCGGCGTGAGCGCCAAGAACGCTGCGCAGCGCCGGCTCTGCCTCGGGCAATCGAACTTCGCCCAGGGAAAGCGCGAATTGGCGAAGGACTTCAATGCTCGGATCGTCCCGCAATGCCAACACGCTCTGCAACAATGACAGTTGATTCTCCTCATCCGCCTCATTGCTCGCCGTTCCTGAAAGCGGTTTCTCAGCCAGACGTAATCCGGCGATCCGAACTTGCGGATGCGAGTCGCCCAAAGCGCGCTCCACGGTGGCGCCATCCACCGCGCCAAGTCCTTCCAACGTCCACAACGCATGCAGCCGCGCCAATTCGCTCTGGCCGTTTTGCGCGACGCGCTTCAGCTCGGGAGCCATCGACGCGTCGCCGCGATCGACCAGCAACCGCTGCGCCGTGTCGCGCCACCAGCCCTGCGAGTGCGACAACAGACTCACCAATTGCGAGGCCGAGGCGTTCGACAATTGCGGCTTCGGCCCGACCGGTTTGGATTCATGAACGACGCGATAGATTCGTCCCAGCCCCAGCGGGTTGTCCAATTTTCGCTCGATAATCTGCTTCCGCAGGAAGGTCGTGAGGTAAAGCTTGTGTTGAATGATGCCTCGATACATGTCCACGACATACATGGAGCCGTCCGGCGCGTCGCAAAGGCTGACCGGCCGAAAGCGCTCATCCGTCGATGTCAGCCACTCCGCCTTTTCATAGGCGTTGGAACTGGAGGCTCCAGCCTCCGAAAAAACAATATTCTGATGACGAACCAAATTGCCGCAGGGCTCGCAGATGAAGGCGTCCCCACGAACGTCGGCCGGATAATTCCCCCCGCGGTAGATCGTCGGCGAACAGGCGGCCGTAAAGGTGGACAGTTTCCCGTCGCGCAGCATCTCCGGCATGTAGCCGCGATTGATGCCCGGATTCACGCGATCGGTCCAAACAGCGATGTCTTTGTAAATCGTCAGATCCACGCCGGCGCGCCCGGTGTGATTTCGATTGCGGGTGTAGTAGCGCCCCGGAATCAGATCCACCCGCAACGGACGGGTATTCTGATTAAAATAGAGCCGACCGTAGTCGTCCTGCGAAATGCCCCATTGGCCGCGGGTGTAGTCATGTTTCAAGACCCACTTGCCGTCGATGAAGCGCAACCGCTTGTCGCTGCGCGCGTTGTAGAGCCAGTTGTCGAGACCGCGCAGCAGACCGTTGTCCGTCACCTCGACCGGCCCTTGAACGCCGTAGTCGCGCAGGACGATTTCCATGCTGTCGCAGCGAAGATCCCCATCGAGGTCTCGGCAGAAAAACAGGTTGGGCGGCTCGGCGACAAGGACGCCTCCATTCACGAAGGCGATCGCGCGCGGCATTTGCAGGCCCTCAAGGAAGTCCGTGCGCTTGTCCATGCGGCCGTCGCCATCAGTGTCTTCGAGGACGCCAATCCGCCCCGTGCGGATCTCCTCCCCCGTGCCGTCAACATTCGGCATGTAGCCGCGCATCTCCACGACCCAGAGCCGCCCATCCTCGTCAACCTTTACAATCACCGGATCGCTGACCAAAGGCTCCGCCGCGACCAACTCGATGCGATACCCCGGCTGGAGCGTAAATGATTTCAAGGCCGCCTCGGGCGAAAGAACGGGCGCCGGCGGCACATCCATATCCCGCCAGACCTCGACCATGTTGTGCCCCGGACGATCACCTCCCTGAGCAAGCGCGCTCGTGCTTGCAAACAAGAGGAGGATCGTTGCAACGAATAGCGCGCCCATCACGCTCCGACTCAGAATCGAAGATTGCATCCAGCGATCCTAGTCGGCGGCTGGGCAATCGGGCAATCCGAGATTGCCGGCGGAGCTCGAAACGCAACCGACACGCAATTAGTAGAACGAGATTCATCCCGTTTCCTCCGATCCAAAAACCTGAAGGAATTTGACAAGGGAATGGAGACAAAGGAATCCCCCGGAAGAATTCCGCCTCACCGCCGGCGCCGGCAATGTGATTCACGACATTTTGGCTTGAGGGTGTTTAGGTTACAAAATTGTCACAATTCCACGCCCCGAAATGGCCGAGAAACATGGAATTTGTCGTAACCACCGACGACCCGCTCGCGTTCTAGAGACTGGATGCGACGCGAAGGCCGAGTTGCCGAGCGAAAGACCGGGCATCTCGGCCGCAGCGGCCAATTTAGAAAACCACAGAAAAAGACAAATCCTCACAAAAATATGAAAAATTCCCTGACCCGAAGAATTGGCGTCGCGGTCGCGATCTGCGCCCTGACGACGAGTTTCTCAGCCATGGCCCAACAACGCGGCGGCGGCGGCTTCGACCGTGAAGCCATGATGAAGATGATGAAGGAGCGCTTTCGCACCGCTCTCGAAATCAAGAACGACGACGAGTGGGCGATCATCGGCGAGCGCATCGACAAGGTTAGCGCCGCTCGACAGGCCGTTCCGACAATTCGACCGAGTTTGGGCAGCGGACGTCCCGGCCGCGGCGGTGGCGAGCGCGGCGGACAAGGCGGCGAACAGGCCCGCGGAGGCGAGCGCGGCGGACAAGGCGGCGAACAGGCCCGCAGCGGACAACGCGGCGGTGGTCGCACTGGCGGCAGCCGTTTCGGCGGAACGCCCAACCCCAAAGCTGAAGCCCTCACGAAAGCCCTCGAATCCGGCGACGAAGGCGCGATCAAATCCGCTCTCGCAGCCTTCCGCAGTGAGCGCGCCTCCAAAACGGCCGCCCTTGAGAAAGCTCAGGACAGCCTGAAAGAACTCCTGACAGTGAAGCAGGAAGGCACGGCATTGACGATGGGACTCGTCCGCTAAGCTGACAACTCTCCACGGAAGGCGGCCCAGATCGGGCCGCCTTCCTTCTCTCCCAGACCATCCGCCCAACCAACTCCTCCCCGTCCCCGCGCCGGAACCCAGGCCATGAAAGAGCTGCTCATCGAAATGATCGAGGCGCGCCAACTGTCGGAAGACGACGGCGAGCTACTGGCCGCACAGATTAAGGCGGGCGCGCAAAAGGAACCCGAGACCGAAGCTCACGTGCTTCAGTGGCTCGCCTCCGAATACGAACTTGAATTTAACGACCTTGAGGAGCTGGAACCCGAAAAGGAGCTGCTCGCCGAATTCCCGGCCCGGGTCCTCACCCGCCAGGAACTGCTGCCCATCGGCCGTCAGAACGGCTCCGTGTTCATCGCGACCAGCCGTCTTTTTCACACCGAGGGCATCGACACCCTCAAGGCGCTGACCGGCCTGCACCTTCAGCCCGTCCTCGCTCCGACCGAGGCGCTGCGAAAACAGATCAAGCAACAGCTCGGCGTCGGCGCGGAAACCATCGACCAGCTCGAAGAGGAAGCCGGGTTTGAAGTCCTCGCCGAAGAGGGCGCCGATGATGGCGATCTCGACAGCGCCGCCGCAGACGCCTCGATCATCCGCTTCGTCAATCAAGTGCTCAAAGACGCGATCGAGATCAACTCCTCCGACATTCATCTGGAGCCCTTCGAAGATGAATTCCGCATTCGCTACCGCGTGGACGGCGTCCTCCAGGAAATCCCCGTTCCCGCCACCATCAAACGCTTTCAACCCGCGATCGTCTCGCGCATCAAAATTCTCAGCCAGCTGAACATCGCCGAAAAGCGACTGCCTCAGGACGGCCGCATCAAGCTGCGCACCGGCGAATTCGATGTCGATGTCCGCGTCTCGGTAATTCCCATGCTGCACGGCGAGGCCGTCGTCATGCGTCTCTTACGCCAGGATTCCTCCCTGCGGCCAATTGCGGAACTCGGCATGAATGCCGAGGAAGTCGAGAAATTCAGCAAGGTGCTGAGCCTGCCCCACGGCATCGCGCTCGTCACTGGCCCGACCGGCAGCGGCAAAACCTCGACGCTCTATACCGCGCTGAATCAAATTAACGATTCGGTTCGCAAAATCATTACGATTGAAGATCCGGTCGAATACCAACTCAAGGGCGTCAATCAGATCCAGGTCTCCGAAAAAGCCGGCCTGACCTTTGCCCGCGGACTCCGCTCCATCCTGCGTCATGACCCAGACGTCGTGCTCATCGGCGAAATCCGTGACAAGGAAACCGCTCAAATCGCCGTGCAGGCCTCGCTCACCGGCCATCTCGTCTTTTCAACTCTGCACACGAACGACGCGCCCAGCGCCCTGACCCGGCTCGTCGACATGGGCGTCGAACCCTACCTCGTTGCCTCCTCACTCGAAGCCGTGCTCGCCCAACGCCTTGTCCGCGTACTTTGCAAGGAGTGCCGGGTGGAAGACACCGCCGCCGAGACCGAGGCGCTGAAGAAGCGCGTCCCCGGTCTGGATGGCTCGACCATCTACCAGGCCGTCGGCTGCGAATCCTGCCGCAACACGGGCTACGCCGGTCGTCACGCCATTTTTGAACTCATGGACCTGAGCCCGGAAATTCGCGAAATGATTTTGGAGGAAGTCTCCTCCGGCCAGCTCAAGGAAGCCGCGATCAAGCGCGGCATGCGCACGCTCAATGAAGACGGCTGGCGGCTCGTGTCGCTCGGCATCACCACGCCCAACGAAGTCATGCGCGTCACCAAGGATCAAACCGGAGACTGACATGAAACTTCGAATCCCAAATTTGAAATCTCAGATCACAAATCATGAGATCTGAAATCTGAAATCCAGATCTTTCGAAATGGCCATCTTCCAATATAAAGCCATCGCCGCGGGCGGCGGAGTCACCGAAGGCACGATCGACGCGGGCGGCCGCGCCGACGCCATTCGGCAGCTTGAAGGCCAGGGACTGGATCCGCTTAAGATCATCGAAGGCGCCGGCAAGGGCAAAGCCAGGCAGGCCTCCGGCGCGCCGTGGCAGTCGAAGAAAGTCACGCCGGCAATGTTGGAGAACTTCACCCGGCTCCTCTCCAGCCTGCTCTCGGCCGGCCTCCCCCTCAGTCGCGCTCTCGTCATTCTCTACAAAGAAGCCTCCACTCCCGCCGCCAAGGAAAAGTGGAAGGAAATTCATGACCTCGTTATCGACGGCATGGCGCTGAACGAAGCGATGGCCAAATCGCCCGAAGTCTTTCCCAAGATCTACACCGCGATGGTCAACGCCGGCGAAACCGGTGGCTTCCTCGATGTCGTGCTCAACCAGATCGCCGACTTTCAAGCCCGTGAAAAGGAATTGAAATCCAAGGTCATGACCGCCCTGCTCTACCCGGTCATTCTGTTGGTGATGGCCATGGGTGTTTTGGTCTTCCTGATGACCTTCTTCATCCCGCGTTTTCAGACCTTGTTCGAGGGATTCGGCGCCGAACTGCCTTTACTGACCCAGGCCATCGTGGGCACGAGCAATTTCATGACCTCGCCCGCCGCCATCTGGGGCCTGGTTTTTGCCGGCGTCGCCGGCTATGCGTTGCGCAACTGGCTCATCACCGACAAAGGCCGACGCGCCCGAGCGCAGGCGACCTTGAAGATCCCGGTGATCGGCAGCCTCGTCGCGCGCTACGCCATGGCGCGCTTCTGCCGCATGCTCGGCACCCTGCTCGGCGCAGGCGTTTCGCTCATCAGCGCCCTGACCGTCGCCAGCAAGGCCATCGGCAATCAGATGCTCACCGACACCATCGCCGACTCGATCGAAGGCGTAAAAAAAGGTGACGCCCTCGGCCCCAGCCTGGGCAAGAGCAAGGAACTCTTCCCCAGCTCCATTCTGGAAATGATCGGCGTCGCCGAGGAAAGCAGCCGCCTCGACGAGGAACTCGTGCGCATCGCGGACGTGGCCGAGATCGATCTCGACCGGCAGCTCAAGACCGCCGTGGCGTTGACCGAACCGCTGATGTTGTTTTTCATCGCCGGGTTCATCGGCACGATTTTTATCGGCATGGTGCTCCCGATCTTTTCTTTGCAGGATCATATCAAATAGCAATCGACCCACGAAAGGAACCTCACATGAAAGTCAAACTTACTCCCCTTCGCAAACGGACCGCGCGTCGTCGCAGCGCGGGTTTCACCCTCGTTGAACTGCTGCTCGTTCTGGTCATCCTCGCGGCCCTCGCGGCCGTGGTCGTGCCCAAGTTCGCCAACCGCGGCAAACAGGCCAAAGTCACCGCCGCCACGACGCAAATCTCGAACTTCGAGGTCGCGCTCGACACCTTCGAGGTCGACAACGGCTACTACCCCAGCGGCGCCAATGGACTCAACGATCTGGCGAGCCAGCCCAGCAACGCCCAGGAATGGCGCGGGCCCTACGTCAAGGAAGTGCCGCTCGATCCGTGGCAGAACCCCTACATCTACGAGAGCCCGGGCAAGATGAATTCCGGCGGCTACGACATTTCCTCCTCGGGTCCCGACATGCAGCCCGGCAATGAAGACGACATCACCAACTTTTCCTCAGGCGGAAACTGAGCGAAGACGCCCGGCGGCCTTCACCCTGATCGAGCTGATCATTGTGATGGGTCTGTTGGTCGTCATCGCCGGCATCGTCACTCCCCGGCTGGCCGGCTTCTTCAAGGGCCGCAAGCTGGAGGACGAAGCCTACCGCGTGATCGCCCTCACCCAGCACGCGCAGAACCGCGCGATCGGGGAGGGATTGCCCATGAGCCTTTGGATCGACACCGAAAACCAGCTTTACGGACTTCGCGAAGCCGACGGTTACGCCATGAATCAGGACACCGGCAGGATCTATCGCGTCAATGCCGCGCTTCGATTCGAATACGAGAAGACCGAGTCGCTGATTCAGGACAAACCGCAAATCTATTTCCTGCCCGACGGCGCAATTGGCGAGGGCAGCCTCACCAATCTGTGGATCGAACGGCCCAACGACGAACGCCTTTGGATCGGCCTCACCACCAACCGACTGAGCTTTGAAATTACTCGCCGAGAACATCTCAAGTAGCCTGGGGCCAACCGGGCGGGCGCGACGGACGCGAGCGGGTTTCACCTTTGCGGAAATCCTCGCCGCGATGCTGTTTGTCACGCTGGTGCTGCCCCCCGCGGTCTATGGCGTTCGTATGGCCAGCGACGCGGGCACGGTCGCGCATCGCAAGATCACCGCAACTCAGCTCGGCGAGGCGATGCTCAGTGAACTCGCCGCGACCGACGAATGGCGAAACGGAACCCCGTCGGGCAATTTCCCCGAACCCTGGGACAAATATGAATGGAGGATGACCAGCGAAGCCTGGAACGAGGCCGGAGTGACTGAACTCCTGCTCGAAGTGAAATTCATCGTCCGCCAGCGGGAGATCTACGTCTACATGACGACGCTCGTCCCCGAGACGGACGAAACGGAGGCGGTTCAATAATGATTTTCCGCCGCCGCCAGTCCGCGCGCCAAATCGCCGCCTTCACCCTGATGGAGCTGACGGTGGCGGCGCTGATGTTCTCGATCATTATGGCGGCCCTCGGCGGCGTGTTCTTCAGCACGATGAAGCTGCGCAATCGCACCGACGACATGCTGAAAGATTCGCACCAGCTTCAGCAGGCCATTAGCATCATCAAGAACGACCTTCGCGGAGCGACCCTCCCGGGCGGCGTGCTTTCCACGAATATGTCGACCTCCTTCGAGCTGTCCGGCTCGGGCGGCAGCCAGTTCGAGTTTCACACCGCCAGCGGCCTGCTCAACAACTTCGAGCCCTGGACCGACATCCAGCGAGTCACCTACTTTCTCAGGCAGCCGGCGGCGGCGACACGCACCAACGGCATGGACCTCATCCGGGGAACGACCCGCAACCTGCTTGCCACCGTGCAGGAGGATTTCAACGAACAGATCCTCTATCACGACGTCACCCAGATGGCCTTCGAATTCTGGGACGGGACGACTTGGGTCACCGATTGGGACTCGACCACGCAGATCGAATCCGAACTGGCTTCCGCGCCCGAAGCCATCCGCCTTTCCCTCGAACTGACCCAACGCCCGAACGAGCAGGTCTCACGCATCCTCAACATCACCGTGCCCATCTTTACCGGCGGCATCACGAACGCAGTCAACTGATCCCCACTGACACCTCACAAATGAATTTCACACCGCCATTTTACAACAGCACGCGCGCGGACCGTTCCCGTGGCGCAGCGCTGGCGGTGGTGTTGTGGATCACCTTCGGACTGGTCAGCATTGCGCTTTACTTCGGCAATGCGATGTCCATGCAGCTGAAATCCGCGGCCAACATTCACGCCGGCGCCCAGGCCGAGCAGGCCATCGAAGGAGCCGCCCGCTTCATCAAGTATTATCTGACCACGCTGGAAAACGAGGGCGTCGTCCCCTACGACGAGAACTACCGCTGGGACCGCTCCACCGTCGGCGAGGCCAGCTTCTGGGCCGTGGGCCGCGACAACAATAACGCCAATCTCACCGAGCCCCACTTCGACCTGATCGACGAGTCCGGGAAGATCAATCTCAACATGGCCAATGACACCCAGCTGGTCGACATGCTGGAGAAATTCACCTTCATGACGCCCGAGTTCGCCGCCGCCATTGCTGACTGGCGCGACGAGGATCAGGACGTCCGTGAGAACGGCGCCGAAAGCGAATCCTATTCCCGGACCGATCCCGCCTATATCCCCAAGGACGGCCCTTTCGAGAGCATCGAGGAACTCCGCCTGGTCGTCGGCGCGACCGAGGAGAATCTCCTGGGCGAGGACTACAATCGCAACGGCATTCTCGACCCCAACGAGGACGACGGCGATCTCTCCCCTCCGAACGACAACGGCGACGGCAATCTCGACTTCGGCCTGCTCGATTTTGTGACCGTCTATAGCAAAACCTCGATTCTCCAGACCAACGCCGAACCGAAGTTCAACATCAACGGCCTGACGGGAACCACAACCACCGAGATGGCCGAAGCCATTGAGGAACTCGTCAGTGGCGGACGCGGGACGGAAATCGCGGCCGCCATCAGTGGCGCCCCCAACCTGCTGACTTTGTTCCAGAATCTCGAAAATTCAGCGAACGTGACTATCCAGGAATTTGGCATGTTCGACGACCTCCTCCTGACCAGCACCAACGCCCAGGTCGGCCTGATCAACATCAACGTCGCCAGCCGAGAAGTGATCGCCACCCTGCCCAATCTCGACGAGGGCGACGCCGACTCGATTGTCGGCTATCGCCTCTCGAATCAGGACAATCTCACCTCCGTCGCCTGGGTCACCGAGGCGCTTAACGACCCCGCCAAGGTCACCGCCATCGCGCCCTTCATCACGGACAAGGGCCACCAATTCACCGCCGACATCTCCGCGCTCGGCAAGAACATGAGGGGCTACCGGCGCAGCGTTATCGTATTTGATATTTCCGAAGAACTGCCCAAGATCGTCTACCGCCGGGAGATGACCCGCGAGGGCTGGGCGCTGGGCTCCGAAATTCGCCGGGAAATCGCCTCCCAGAAACTCAATCAACCATGAACATCCCCTGGAAAAAGAAATCCGCTTCGGTCCTTGGAATCGCCTTCGAAGGGCGCCGGCTTCACGCCTCCGCCCTGCGTCAAGATGGCGTGGGACTCCGCATTGTAGGCCAGACCGACCAGGCGCTGACCCTCGACCCGTTGACCGACGATCCGGCGCAGGTCGGCATCGAGCTGAAATCGGCGCTCGACCAGGCCGAACTGCGGGAAAAGCACTGCGTGGTCGGCATCCCGGTCCAGTGGATCCTGACCAATCTGATCAAGCTGCCCGAAGTCGACGAAGAGGATGTGCTGGATTATCTCGATCTGCAGATTGAGAAAAGTTTCCCCTTCTCGGCCAACGATCTGTCGATATCGATTTCCCGGTTTCAAGCCGGACTTGAAGGCCACTACGCGCTCGTCACCGCCGTTCAGAATAAATATATCGCGCGAATCGACGCCATCCTCGCGTCCGCCGGATTGAAGGCCGTTAGCTACTCCCTCGCTCTTCAGGCAACTCAGGCCATTCAAAGCTCACCCGGAGAACCGGAGATGACGCTCTGTGCGGATGAACAAGGTGTTTCGCTGATGATTACCGCCGCCGACGGCTCCGCCGCCTGCATCCGCACGCTTAAAGACGTGATCGACGGCGGAGACCAGGGCATTTCCATCAACGAAAAGGCGTTGGCACGCGAAATCCGCGTGACCCTCGGCCAATTGCCCGCCGCCGTGCGCAAAGGTTTGGAGAAAATTCGCGTCTACGGCGACGAAGTACGCGTCAATCGCCTGATGTCCGGCCTCGCCCCTCGCGCCGAGGCTCTCCATCTCGCCGTCGAAACGCTGCCTTCGGCGCACATTGAAGAGGGCGTGATCGCCCCTCCCCTCAGCGGAGCCGTTTCTCCAGCCCTGGCCCTCGCCGCGGCCAATCTGGCAATTACGGCCCCTCAGCTCAATTACCTCCCGCCCCAGGTAACCGCGTTGGAAAAAATCCTGGAGAAGGTCGGCTCGCGCAAACTCGGCACGGCAAGCGCCGCCATCGGCGCGTTTCTGCTGATCGTGATCGTCACTTTTCTCTGGCAGGGTCGCTCACTCGGCAAACTCGAATCCCAGTGGGCGGAGATGAAGGACGACGTGGAGGAGCTTGAAAAGTTGAACGGCAAGTCCAGCCGCTTCCGCTCCTGGTACCAATCATCCCAACCCAACCTCCAGATTCTTCTGTCTCTGGCGAAGGCGTTCCCCGAAGACGGCAGCGTCACCGCGCTCAATATCGAGATCTCCGACCGGTCAATCGTCACTTGCACGGGAATTGCCCGTAACTCGCTCGAGCTTCAGGACGTTAAAGACCGTATGCGAGAGATGCCACAGGTGCAGGATATCAAGACTCCGAGCATGACCGGCAATTCTCCGATAAAATTTACGATCGAATACCGTTGGGACGAAAGTCGAAGGAAACGCGATGCATCAAGCTGAACAACGACAAAAATATCTCGTCATCGGCGCCATTGCAGCGGTCGTGCTGCTGGCCGGGGATTATCTGATCCTCTCCCCGCTGACGAGCGCCTGGAAGTCGCGCGCCGAACGAATCGAGGCCTTGCAGGCCAAGGTGACCAAGGGCGAGCTCATTCTCGCCCGCGAGACCAACACCCGGGTTCGTTGGGACGATTTCAAGAAACGCGGCCTCTCTAACGACCGCTCCAGCTCCGAATCCGATGTGATCAAACTGATCACCCAATGGAGCAGCGACAGCAACTTCAACGTTTCCTCCATCCGCCCCAGCTGGCGCGATGACGACGACGAACACGTCCGGCTGCAATGCCGCGTTTCCGGCGACGGCAGCCTCCAATCCATCGCCCGATTCCTTTTCCACCTCGACGCGTCGGATATAGCCATCCGCGCTGAAACCATCGAACTCACCGCCCGCGATAAAAAGGGCCAAAAACTTGGAGTGGACATTCAGCTCTCCGGCCTACAGATCGTTGAAAAGGAAGAACCCAAAAAGAACACCGCGGGTAAGAAAAAATCATGATCGCGACGCTTCGCCCATTTCGATCCTGCCGCCTGGCGCTGATTGCCGCGCTGACGCTGACGGGCGTCGCCATAGGCGCCGCGGCGGCTGAGGACGCGCCCAAAGCCAAGACCGACGACGCCAAGGCTGACGAGCAAAAGGCCGAAAAGCCGCGGGGGCGGAAGAAGCTGGAATTCAAAGATTTCGATCTTGTCGTGAAGCGGAACATCTTCGACCCGGATCGAAAGAAGTACGTGCCCGCTACCAAGTCCGGGCCGAAACCGCCGCCCCCGCCGCCACAAAACAGCATCGTGCTCAAGGGCACCATGAAAATTGACCGTGTCCAGTTCGCCAGCTTCGACAGCTCGCTCTCGGACTACCGGGGGCGCTTTGACCGCGACTCAGACCTCGGCGAATTCAAACTAACCGAAGTCACCGCGACCAACGCCACGCTCAAGCTCAGCACAAATAAATTCACGCTCAGGGTCGGAGAGAGCCTTTCCCGAACGGGAGAAAAACCCTGGACCGCCGCCGGCAAAAGCTCCTTCAGCAGCGGCGCGGGTTTTGTCGCGTCCAAAAGCACAAATTCGTCTGCCGGCTCGACCTCCTCCTCGGGTTCGACTTCCAGCGCTGCCCCGGCGCCAACGGGCAAGGCCAAAATGTCTTTAATCGAAAGAATGATAGCCAGACGAGCCAAGGCCGCGGCCGAAAAAAAATAGTTTAGAAAGTGATCAACTCCATCGAAGGACCCAGAGCCATGAAAACAAAATTCACCACTATTATCACGATCTTGCTGCTCGCCTGCGCCTCGTTCGCGCTCGCGCAGGATAAACCCGTCGTTAAACCCGTCGTTAAACCCGTCGAAAAGGCGGACGAGAAAAAAGCGCCCGGCATCTCCAATCTCGCCCGGCAAAACGCCGCCCAGGCCACCACGCCCGCACAGCCGACACCGCCTCCCCCCACCCAACGCGGCCCCTCACGTGGCGGCTTCGGAGGCCCTCGCGGCCCGCGCGGCCCACAATTGGAGCCGGCCAACATCACCCTCAACTTCATGGACGCCCCCATCGATTCCGTGCTCAGCTACCTCAGCGAAGCCGCCGGTTTCTCCATTCTCTACGATGAAACGCCCACGGGAAACGTCTCGGTCAAGAGCCTCCAGCCCCAGACCAAGACCCAGATTGTCGAACTGCTGAACACCGTGCTCTATAAGAAGGGCTACGCCGCCGTCCGCGAGGAAAACACTTTGGTGATTGTAAGCCTCGCCAATGCCAGCAAGAGCAACATGCCCGTCAAGAGTGGAAACAATCCAGAGGACATCCCCATGAGCGATCGGGTCGTCACTCAGATCATTCCCGTTCGCTACGCCAACGCTCAGGAAATGACGGCCATCCTGGAGCCCCTGTTGCCCGAGACCGCAAACATGTCGGCCAGCCAGACCTCCAACGCGCTGATCATCACCGATTCTCAAAAGAATATTCGACGTATGGCCGAAATAATCCAGGCCCTCGACACCACGATTTCCGACATCTCCACCATCCGCGTCTACCCGCTCATCAACGCCTCGGCGACGGACACCGCCGCGATGATCACCTCGCTGTTTTCCGGCCAAAGCGCGGGCGCTCGCGGTGGCGGGGGAACCACCAGCCGTTTCGGCGGCGACAGCCCCTTCGGAGGCCGAACCGGCGGCAGTCCCTTCGGCGGTCGAACTGGCGGAACACGCACGGGTGGCGGTCGCGGAGGTCGCTAAGTCCAAGCCGCCCATCTGAAATCTGAGATTCGAAATCCAATAATTTACAAACTTATGAAATTAATTAAATCCCGAATGATCGGCCTCCTGACGGTCACGTTCATCCTCTCAATCGCTGGCGATCTCTTCGCCCAGAGCGATCCCCGCGAAGCCTTCCGGAGATTACTCAGCGGAGCCGGAAGCAGTCGCACAAGCACCTCCTCCGTCCAGCGCCAGTCCTCCCAGGTCGTCGCGGTCGCCGATGAACGCTCCAACTCCATCATCGTCATCGCCTCCACCAATATTCACAACGAGATTCAACAGCTGATCACCCAGATCGACTCCAACGTCGATGACGTCACGGAAGTGAGGGTGTTCCCCCTGAAAAACGCCGACCCCACCGAGCTGTCCGAGGTGCTCACACAACTCTTCAGCGACCAGGGGCAGCAGAACAATCAGCAGGCCGGAGGCTTTCGCCCGTCCATCTTTTTCGGCGGACGCGGCGGCACGCAGCAACAACCCCTCCGAAGCGATAAAAAAGTCGTCGCCGTGCCCGATCCTCGCTCCACGTCGATTATCGTCAGCGCGCCGCGTCAGATGATCGAGCAGATCTCGCAAATGATTCAACAACTGGACGCCAGTAACGCCAAAAAGGAGTCCGCCCGTATCATCACGCTCAAACACGCCGACGTCGCCAAGGTCGAGGAAATCCTCAAGGGCATGTTCGAGGGTCAGAATTCCCGGAACACCCAGAATGGCAACCAGGCACAAACCAGCGCGCTCAACCAGCGCGCCGGCGGCTTCGGAACCGCCGGGGCAACACAAGGCGGAGCGGGTGGCGGCGGCGGCGGCGGGGCCTTCGGTCGATAAGCGCGCATTTACTCTTCGCCAACGACGGGACCAACGAACAAACCGACAAGGGAATTAATGATGATAACACGAAATTTAGGGAAAATAGGCGTCTTTGGCGGACTGCTGGCGTTGATGGCTCTGCCTGAAGGCGCGCTCGCCCAACGCGGCGGCGGTGGCGGTGGCGGTGGCGGCGGCGGAAACACGGCGACACGCCGGGCATTCTACCCCAACGGCAAGATCGGCGAGGCCATGATCTCGTCAGACGCGGAAACCCGCAGCATCGTCATCATCGCCGACGATGAAACTCACGAGGAGATCGCCAAGATCGTTGCATCTCTGGATCAGCCCAAACCCCAGGTCCTGATCAAGGTCATTTTCATGGAAGTGACCCACCGCGACGGCAAAGAACTCGGAGTCGAATTCTTCGGCTCCGACGGCGCCATGTCGGCCTCATTCGGCCCCACGAGCGGTATGGCGTTCACCGGCCCGTGGAACCTCAACATGGACAACCTGGAAGCAACCGTGCGAGCGCTCGGCGAACGCGGAAACACGGAAGTGCTTTCCCGGCCTTCCGTCCTCACCCGCAATAATCAGGAAGCTGTCATTATAGTCGGTCAGGAGGTCCCCTTTATCACCAACTCGCGCGTCGACGCCCAGACCGGAGCCATTGTAAATACGATCCAATACGACGATGTCGGCATTATTCTGCGTGTCACCCCCTTCATCACCGAAGAAGGTCTGGTCGAGATGATCGTCGCCCCTGAAATCTCGTCCATCGGCGAAGAGACCGTGCCCATCTCGGGAACGGTCAGCGTCCCGGTCATTAACAAACGCTCCGCCGAAACCGTCGTCGTCACCAGCCACGCGCAAACGATCGTCATCGGGGGACTGATGCAGGACAGCAAAGTCGAAACCACCCGGCGAGTGCCTATACTGGGCGACATTCCGATACTCGGAATACCCTTCCGACGGAAAATCAAAGAAGACACCAAAACGGAATTACTGATCTTCGTCACACCCTATGTCGTGCAAACTCCGCGCTCCATTCCGGAACTCAACATGGACGAAATAAAGCGAACCAAGCTCACGCCAGGCGCCTTTCCTCAGACTTCGCTCGACCGGTATCTTGACGGGGTTCCAATTGAAGCCCAAAAACCGAAAAAGGGCGCCAAGCCAAAGAAAAGCGCGCAGGCGAAACCGGACACGAAAGCGCCCGCGCCGGAGAAAGCGCCCAAAGCCAACTGATCCAGATTCCGTCCCGTCGGGCCCAGTTCAAGATTAAGAACGCGGGGCAATTAAGAATCGGGAAACCCGCCCTACCCTGCAAAATAACTCTTCAACGCCTGCAGCAGCGCGCGGTAGATCGGATTGCAGAAATCTCCCACCGCTTCGTTCGCGTCGGATTCATAGGACGATTTCCATTCGATGAGCGTGGCGTCGTTTTCGGTGATCGGAACTAGCCGCACTTCGCCGAGATAGTTGCTGACGTCGTCCTTGGAAATCGGGCTGGGACCGTCGTCGATGGTGTACGACAGGCTGTAATCGTCGTCATTCAACGTGCGCAGCGTCTCGTGAATCGCCTCGTTGAGCACGCGCCCGGCGCCGGGCTCATCCCCGGGAACATCGCCCACGGGCTCGACGCTCGTAATGACGCCGGCGGCCCAGTCCATCTTGTGGAAGTTTCGAATTTTGTCCCAGACCGCGGCGATCGGGGCGTTGATAACGGAAGTGTTGTAGCAGGAACCCATGGCCGTTGTGATACATGCGAGCGGCTCCCTATTCCGAGGAAAATTTAAAAGCCGACGCAGCTGCCCGCCGTCAATTCAATTTGCCGGCCCGCGTCGGAATTCACCAAATTCAATCCAAGCGTCAACAAAAACACAATACTTCATGAATTCAGCGCTTTCAGTCATGGTCATTCTTCTATTCGAACATATCGTTGCGCCGCACAATGCACCAAACTCAATACATGATCCTGAAGCGATTCCACCACCTGACGCTGATCGCACTATTGACGCTCCTGGCCCCAGCCTCGCACGCCAACGCCGCTCGCCCCAATGTCTTGCTCATCATGGCCGACGACCTCGGCTACTCCGATCTCGGATGTTACGGCGGCGAAATTCAGACCCCCAATCTTGACGGCCTCGCCGCGAACGGACTGCGCTTCACGCAATTCTACAACACCGGCCGCTGCTGGCCCACGCGCGGCTCCCTCCTCACGGGCTACTACGCCCAGCAGATTCGCCGCGACACCGTGCCGGGCATCCCCAGCGGCGGACGCGGCCTGCGCCAGCCCTGGGCGCGCCTCCTCCCCGCCACCCTCAAACCGCTCGGCTACCGTTCCTACCATTCCGGCAAATGGCACATCGACGGCATGCCCATCGAAAACGGATTCGATCGCTCCTACTACATCCGCGACCAGGGGCGCTTCTTCAATCCGACGAAACACTGGGAGGACGACCAGCCGCTCGCGCCGGTCGAAAAGGACAGCGGCTACTACGGAACCACCGCCATTGCCGACCACGCCGTCAAGAGCCTCAAGGAACACGCCGCGAAGCATGCCAACAAACCCTTCTTTCACTACCTCGCCTTCACCGCTCCCCACTTTCCATTGCATGCGCTCCCGGAAGACATCGCGCGCTACAAGGAAATCTACCGTCGCGATTGGGCGGCCGTCCGCCAGGAACGCTGGTCGCGACAGCAAAAGATGGGGCTCCTGAGCGGCAGCCTCTCCGAGGTCGAGCGCGAGCTGGGGCCGCCATACGCTTTTCCCGATCACCTGGAGAAACTCGGCGACGCGGAAGTCAATCGCCCCGTAAAATGGGATTTCATGACGGATGAGCAGCGTGAGTTTCAGTCGATCAAAATGGCGATCCATGCCGCGATGATCGATCGCATGGACCAGGAAATCGGCCGTGTGCTCGACCAACTCCGCGCCATGAAACAGCTCGACAACACGCTGATATTCTTTCTTTCCGACAACGGAGCCAGCGCGGAAATCATGGTCCGCGACGATGGCCACGATCGCTCCGCCGCGCCCGGCTCGGCAGCGACCTATCTTTGCCTCGGCCCCGGTTGGTCGACGACCTCCAACACGCCATTTCGCCGCCACAAAACCTGGACCCACGAAGGCGGCATCTCGACGCCGTTGATCGTGAGCTGGCCGGAGGGCATCAAGGCGCGCGGCAAGTTCCGACGCAACACCGGCCACGTCATCGACATCGCGCCATCCATCCTTGAAGCCATCGGCGGCGTAGCTCCGACAACGCTGAATGGAAAACCCGTGCCAACACCGCCTGGAACCAGCCTGCTCCCGGCGTTCGCAAACGACGGCTCCGTGACGCATGATTCACTATGGTGGTTTCACGACGGCCACAAGGCCGTCCGACAGGGCAACTGGAAACTCGTCGCGCCCAAGGGCGAAGCCTGGGAACTCTACAATCTAAAAACAGATCGGGCGGAGTCAAACGACCTGAGCAGGAAACAGCCGGACCGCGCCAAACGACTGGCCGCATTATGGGACAGGAAAATGGCGGAATTCACCGAACTGGCGAAACAGGATCTGCCCGAACCCACGGGGAAAGGCAAAGCCAGATCGAAGAAATCCCGGACCGGGAAGAAGAAAAGCAAATGACGTCCGAACAGCATCACCAATCTGGAGCCAGGAAAGAACGCGGTAGCGACGCGCTGCCGCGCGTCCGAAATGAGCAGTTTGTCGAAAGATTGCCGGCCGTCGTTCCGGTTCGAGCCAGGACGCGCAGCAGCGCGTCCCTACCCTGCTTGTTCGCGCTTCTCCTCCTCGTCACCGGCTCCCTCTCAACCTCCGCCGCCGATCCCTCTCCCATCGATTTCAACACCGACGTTCGCCCCATTCTCGCCGCCAACTGCTTCAAATGCCACGGCCCCGACGACAAGACGCGCAAAGCAAAACTGCGTCTGGACACCTCCGCCGGAGCCGCGGCAGCCCTGGCTCCCGGCGATCCGGCCAACAGCGAATTATTCAAGCGCGTCTCGCACAGCGACTCAGACGAACTCATGCCGCCCGCCGACTCCAATCTGTCGCTGACCCCGCAACAGATTGAAACATTGAAGCATTGGATCGCAAGCGGCGCCGAATACGAGACGCATTGGTCTTTCACTCCGCCCGTCCGCCCCACTCCGCCAGCCGTGAACGCCGATCGCTGGATCCGCAATCCCATTGATCGCTTCGTTCTTGCCCGGCTCGAACGCGAAGGGCTCGTCCCCTCAGCCGAGGCGAATCGTCACACGCTGATTCGCCGGCTTTATCTCGATCTGATCGGGCTGCCGCCAACGCCCGAGGAAGCCGACGCCTTCGTAAATGATTCCGATCCGCTGGCTTATCAAAAAATCGTCGACCGCCTGCTGAAATCACCCCGCTACGGGGAGCGTTGGGCGCGGCTCTGGCTCGACCTCGCCCGCTATGCCGACACCAACGGCTACGAGAAAGATCGGCCGCGATCCATCTGGCCCTACCGCGACTGGGTCATTCGCGCGCTCAACGACGACATGCCCTTCGACCAGTTCTCCATCGAGCAACTGGCCGGCGACATGCTCCCCAACGCCACCCTCGATCAACGCATCGCCACCGGATTTCATCGCAACACCATGCTCAACGAGGAAGGCGGCATTGATCCACTGGAATATCGCTTCTACGCCATGGTGGATCGCGTCGCGACAACCGGCTCGGTCTGGCTCGGCCTCACGACCGGCTGCGCGCAATGCCACACCCACAAGTACGACCCCATCACCCACACGGATTACTACGAGATGATGGCGTTGATGAACAACGCCGACGAACCGGACATCGCCGCGCCGGACGAATCGCTCCTGCGTCGGGAGGCCGACATCGAGGCGCGCATTGCAAAACTAGAGTCGGATCTGCCAAATCAGTTTCCGCCCGTCAAAGGAGACGTCCCGATTTCGAAACGTCGCGCCGCCCATCTGGAAACGAAACTCAACGAATGGATTGAAGCGCAAAAACCTGCGGCGACGCCCTGGACGATCATCCGCCCCACACGGTTGAGCAGCAATCTGCCCAAGCTGGAGCTGCTCAACGACGGATCGATCTTCTCCAGCGGCGACATCACCAAGCGCGATGTATTCGAACTCAGCTTCAAACTCGACGCGTCCCAGAAACCCATCACCGCGCTGCGCCTGGAAGTCCTGCCCGACGAGCGGCTCCCAGAAGGCGGGCCGGGCCGCTGTTACTACGAAGGCCGCAAAGGCGATTTCTTCCTGAGCGAACTGACGGCAAAGGCTGACGGAAAGACGGTGCAATTCAGCGGCGCTTCCCACAGTTTTGGCAAGATCAGCATCGGCTCGGGCAAGGCCTGGGCGACCAACGTCTTCGACGGTGACGGCTCAACCGGCTGGTCCACCTCAACCGAGCAGGGTAAGCCCCATCAGCTCGTCCTGAATTTCACGAAACCCATTTCCAGCGGCGCGAAGATCGATCTCGAAATGCTCTTTGAACGGCACTTCGCCGCGAGCCTCGGACGTTTTCGCTTTTCCGCGACAGCTTCAACCGACACGGCAAAAGCGTCGCCCTTGCCGGTCGAGATCGAAGCCTTGCTGGCTCGCGAGGCAAAAGCTTGGACCGAGCCGGAGCGGTCTGCTGTGAGAAAACATTTTCTCGCCGTGGCGCCAGAGCTGACCAAACAACACAAGTTGATCGATGCATTGCGCAAGAGCCTCCCTGCGATGCCCGAGACCATGGTCATGCTGGAGCGAGCGCCGGACAATCCCCGCCCCACGCACCGACATCGGCGCGGCGAGTATCTGAAAGCCGAAGAGCGCGTTTCGCCGGGCCTGATCGACGCCCTGACCGGAGCCACCCGAAACGCCCCCTCCAATCGCCTCGAGTTCGCGCGTTGGCTGGCCAGCCGTCAAAATCCCCTGGCTGCGCGCGTCACCGTCAACCGCGCCTGGCAGGCGCTCTTCGGAAAAGGGATCGTACGCTCGACCGCTGATTTCGGCACCCAGGCCATGCCGCGTTCGCACCCCGAATTATTGGATTGGCTCGCCGTCGAATTCATCGACCACGGCTGGTCGTTCAAGGACTTGCACCGCCTCCTCGTCTCCAGCGCAACCTACCGCCAAGTTTCAACAGTCACGCCCGAACTGCTGCTGCGCGACGCCGATAACCGACTACTGGCGCGCGGACCCAGATTTCGCGTGGAGGCTGAAATGGTCCGCGACATTGCGTTGCAAGCCAGCGGTCTTCTGGCCGACAAAATGGGAGGCCCCAGCGTTTATCCTCCCCAACCCGAAAGCGTCACCAAACTCGCCTACGGTAATGTGAATTGGAATGTCGTCGACGGCGAAGACCGCTACCGACGCTCGCTCTACACCTTCGTCAAACGCACCGCGCCCTTCGCCGCCTACCTCGCCTTCGACGGCCCGACCGGTGAGAATTGCATCCCGCGCCGCGAACGAAGCAACACCCCCTTGCAAGCCCTCACCTTGCTCAACGACGAGATGTTTCTCGAAGCGGCCCGCGCCCTGGGCCGCCAGGCCGCCGCGAACAAAAACGCCGATCCCGCCTCGACCGCCGCCGCCCTTTTCAGGCGCTGCCTCACTCGTCCGCCCAATGACGACGAGCTACGCCGCATCGTCGCCTACCACGGCGCGCAACTGGCGCGACTCAAAAAAAACGAACTCGACGCAAAAAAACTGAACAGAGGCCAATCGGACGATCCAAACCAGGCGGCGTGGACGATGGTCGCGCGTGCCATTTTGAATCTGGATGAAACCATCACCAAGCAATGAAGCCATGAACACTCACACGCTCGAACAGAAAACCCGCCGACATTTCTTTGCCGATTGCGGCGTCGGCGTCGGCAAGATCGCCCTGGCCTCGCTGCTCGCGGATCGCGGACTTTCAAGCGTGGGCCACGCCGCCAGCACGACGCCCTTCACGCCCAAACCCACGCACTATGCGCCGCGGGCCAAACGCGTCATCTACCTTTCCATGATCGGCGCGCCCAGCCAGCTCGATCTCTTTGACAACAAACCGAAACTGCGCGAACTCGACGGAAAGCCAATCCCCCCGTCCGTCATCAAAGGCCAGCGCTACGCTTTCATTCAACCCGACGCCGCCGTGCTCGCTCCGCGTTTCAAATTTCAAAAGCACGGGCAAAGCGGACTCGAGCTTTCCGAGGTTCTTCCACACCTGGGAAGCGTCGCCGATGACATTGCGGTCGTGCGCTCGCTTCACACCGATCAGTTCAATCACTCGCCGGCGCAACTCTTCTTCAACACCGGAAGTCCGATTCCCGGCCGCCCCGCCATGGGCTCCTGGCTCAGCTACGGCATCGGCAGCGAGTCCAACAACCTGCCCTCCTTTGTCGTGCTCAAGAGCGGCGGCAATCTCAGCGGCGGCGCCGCGATGTGGAGCTCGGGCTTTCTGCCCTCCAGCCACCAGGGCGTTCCCTTTCGGAGCCAGGGCGATCCGATCCTCCACGTTTCCAACCCCGCCGGTTTTGACAACCGCGCCCAACGCGAATCGCTCGATCTGATTCGCGACCTGAACCTGGTCAATCACAAGACCGTCGGCGACCCCGAGATCACCACTCGCATCAGCGCCTACGAGATGGCCTATCGCATGCAGGCTCACGCACCGGAACTGATGGATTTCAAGCAGGAGTCAAAGGCCACGATCGACATGTATGGCGCCAAGCCCGGCAGCGGAAACTTCGCGACCAACTGCCTCACCGCGCGACGATTGATCGAGCGCGGCGTCCGCTTCGTGCAGGTCTACGAACCCGGCTGGGACCACCACTCCAATGTCGAGGCCGGCGTGAAAAAGAAGGCCAAAGACATCGATCAGGCCTCCGCCGCGCTCATCAACGATCTCAAGCAACGCGGGTTGTTGGAAGACACGCTTGTCATCTGGGGCGGCGAATTCGGACGCACGCCGATGGTCGAAGCCAGCGCCGCGCTGGGCCGCAGCCTCGGCCGCGACCACCACCCCACGGCCTTCACGATGTGGTTCGCCGGAGCCGGCGTCAGACCGGGCGTTTCCATCGGCGCCACCGACGATCTGGGCTTTCACGTGATCAACGACGCCGTCCACGTCCACGACGTCCAGGCCACGATTCTCCATCTCCTTGGCCTCAACCACGAACGCCTCATTTTCAAGTACCAGGGCCGCCCCTACCGACTGACCGACGTGCACGGACACGTGGTAAAGAAGATGCTGGCCTGACTCCGAAGACCTTCACTTCACCGGCTCGTCATTCCTCCAACGTTTTCAATCGCCGCTCCAGTTGCGCTTGGTGGAGATTGCGCGGATGAAGTTGGTTGGGATCGATCGACTCCATCCAGCGGCCGGCCGGCTCCAACACGGATTTCGACTTCGTTTGCACGCCCACGAGATTCATCACGTCCGGCCCCCAGGCGGACGGCCAGGACTGGGGTTTTCGGGAACGAATCCCCCAAAACGTCGTGTAGGCGGCGCTGTGCCGGCCAAGCTGACTTCCCCCGCCCGATTGGAACATGCGGCTGCCCTCGCCCAGATAGATATCCGTGAACAGATTGGAATGCGGTCCATAACGATGGTGATCGAAAGAAAGATCCGCCCCGCGTCCGATGGAAACGACATTGCCGGCAGAACTGCGCGTGAGCGTAATCCCATGCATGAATCGCGTATCGAGACTGAATCGAGTCAGCAGGTTGTCCTGACCGCTGAGCGTAATGCCGTGATGGCCGGTCGCTTTGCGCGACTTTTCAATCTTCCTGTCCGAAGTGATGAAAATATTCTCGAGCGTGATGTTCACGCCGCTGACGAAAATGCCGCTGTCGGAATTATGGATGCGAATATCCCGCACCCAACAGTGGCGAGCTCCCCGCACATCCAACGCGTTGAAACCGAGCTCTGAGAAATGCCCCTGGTAGGGAGTATTCGGGAAGGTGAATCCCAGCCCCTCGATCCCCGCCTCCTCAACGCTACTTGTCGCGGAAACCAAATACGGCTTCCAGGCCGGACGGACATCCGTCCGCAACGGACGATCAAATAAAATTCGATTCGCGACGAGATCGACCCCGGTCACGCGAAAGACGAAGGATTCTCGCGTCCCTTTGAGTTTCCTGATCGGTCCGGGATCGCCGGCGTAAAGATGCCGGGTGAGACTTTTGTCCGAGGCGTCCCGCATTTCCAGGGAAACGTCGTCGCCTTTCTTGAAGGCGTCGACCTGAGAAACGACCAGGGCTTGAGCGCCGCGTTTGGCGGCCTTCGCAACCTCGGCCAGCTTCTTCGTGGAGCGCGAGCCGGCGATTCGAACAAACCCGCCAGACCACGAATAATTGGACGTCCTTTTCCCCGACGTCGTGGCTCCCCAGTTGGGCTTGACCGAGTTCAACGGCTTTTGAAACTTCAGCACGCTCTTCGATGACCCGGCGCCGCGAAGCACGGTCCCGCTCTGACCGATCGTGATGAAATCGGAAATGAGATACGTCCCGGCTGGAAGATAAACGACTTTGCCGGGGGACGCGTCGATCGCCTTCTGAATGGCCGCCGTATCGTCGGTCTTCCCGTCACCCATGGCGCCAAAGTCGCGAACTACGACGTCCGCTTTGCGACTGGCAATCGCCTTTTCACCCCGCTGATATCCGGCGTAGGAGAAATCCGGCAATCGGCTTTGGGGCGTCCACAGCTCGCCCGACTTTCCCCAGAGACGCGAGCTCTGCGCCGCGTCGGCCAAACCGACCCCCGAAAGAAAGACCGCCGCCAAAATCGTCGACAGCAGGCGGCCCCGTCTCATATGGCTCCAATGCGCTTTCATAAAAACTCGTTCGAGGACAAACCTGTATTTCGAGGCGGCTTCCGTCAATCGGGTTCGCGCCCTATTCCGACTCAAAATCGCGAGACGCGCGCATAAGATCCGCGTATAAACGAACAACAAAAACAAAGCGCGACCAGCCGCCGAAGAGGCCATGCAGGGGCGAGGCGGCTTGCGCGCGCAAATCCTGTCCGACGGAGTCCTGCGCGTGGAACGGGCTTCAATCGCCTGACACAGGCCATCATCCGCGCCGGGATGACGCCGCATCGATCCATTGATAGCCGAGCGTGAACAGCATTTCTTTCAACGAATACCACTAAGAAAGCGCCCATCGCCGTGTCACTGTTGTGAATCCCGAAATCCACAGCCGGCTCGCCTATCGATCGGAGTTCTTCCTGTAAAAAAATATTTCGGCATGACCGCCAAGCTCGGCATCGCAACAAAAAAGCCGCCGATCGCGTACGATCGACGGCTTTGCAATTCTCGTCCCGCCTACGCGGCGACCGGGCCCACCTTCGGCGGCGCAAATCCCTTGCGGTAATTTCGCTTCACGATTGTCTTGTTCGCCTCGTCGTGGTTGGTGAACTGATGCTTCGACGCATCCCAGCGCAGCTCCTGCCCCGGGAAGCGCGTCGCCTTGACCGCCAGCAACGCCGGCTCGGTGATGCGCACGCCAATCTGAAACGGAGCCCAGAGCGGCTTCTTGTCGCCCAGGCAATTGTCCACCCAGTCATGCCAATGATCGCGCGGCGCGACTTTCGGACGCGGCTCGTCCTTGATCTCCTTGCCCTTGCGGAAGATTTGCATGCCGCCGTTGGCTTCCAGCAACAGGGTCCCCTCTTCGCAGACCACCATGGTGCGATTGGCGCCCACCTTCATCGGGGGCAATCCCAGCGACGCGAACGACGGCGTAATGCCGCTGTCGTTGTAGTGCAGAAGAAACTTGTCCCGGGCGAAGTTCTTGCCGCCCGGATAGGTGATCGTGCTTTGGTTGTAGGCGCTGTGCCCCGTGTTTGAAGGACGAATGGTGTTCGTCTGCACGGCCGTGGGTGAAGGCAGATCGTAGGCAAAATAAAGCAGGTCCAGCAGATGGCAGCCCCAGTCAGCCAGCTGCCCGCCGCCCGTGTCCCAGAACGCGCGCCAACGCCGCGGAGCCAGGTCATCGCTGTAGGCCAACTCGTCCTGCAGGGGACCGTTCCAGAGATCCCAGCTCAGTTCCTTCGGCGCCGGCTTGCCCTTCGGCAACTCGCTCCACGGATCTACGAAGTAATGGCCGCGCTTGACCTCGCCCGTCCAGACATGCGACTCGACCGGGCGGCCCAGCTGATTGCTGCGCAAGATTTCAACGGCCTGTTGGCGCCCTTCGATCGCCGAACGCTGATTGCCCATTTGCGTGACCACATACGGCCGCGCCGCAAGCCCTTCACGAATCATTCGCAACTCGTCGAGCTGATGCACCAGCGGCTTCTGCCCGTAGATGTGCTTATTGTGCTGCATCGCCGTCAGCATCATGGGCGCGTGATGATGATCCGGGGTGTCGACGATCACCGCGTCAAACTCGCCGGAGCGCTTCTCAAACGCCTCGCGATAATCGGCGACCTTAAACGCCTTGGGGAATTCATTGCCAATCTTGTTCAGCGTGTTGGAGTCCACATCGCAAAGGCCGACGAATTCGACTTTCTTATGGTTCTTGAGCTTACTGCGTTGCAAGCCGCCGATGCCGCCGACGCCAATATGAAAAATACGAAGCTTGCTGTTCTTGTTGGCCGCCGCGGGCAACGTGACCGTGGACAAGGCCGCGCCGGTCGCGGCGAGAGCGCTGCTCTTGAGAAAATGACGACGGGTGAGAAAACCTTGGGAGGACGAATCTTTGCTGGATTTCATGATGAGGAAATTTACCGGGCCGCCGCCGGGATAACAGCTCAAAATGAATGGAAATTGCCCAGCTCGAGAAGTGGATATGAGGATTCTGCCAAAGCAACCCGTTCCCCGGGAAAGCCCGGATGGACAACAGAATCGTCCAGCCTCGGCTGTCGTTCGAGCGCCGCCAGGGGCGCGCCCGATTTCGAGGTTGATGGTTCAAGCGTTCATGGCGTTTTTGACTCACGACGGGCAGACTGTTGGCAACCACGACTTGTCATCTCTTTCTGGTTATTGGGCCCGTTGACAGAGAGTCGTCTCGTGGCGGATCAGGTAGCAAGAGGAGGCCTCCAGAGTCCTCGACAAATCTCATGTATCGCTCCTGACCGTCTGCGTTCGCAAGATACACGTTCCAATCCATCCGCCTCCAAGTTCCGCTTCTGGATTCATCCTTCAACTTTGCCGCATACGATGAATCGGATTTCAGTTCGATCAAGTATCCGTCGCCCTCCCAAGTCCCCCATGCGGCGGAATCCGCATCTAGAGTTGGATTCCACTCGTCAATACCCGGTGAAAGGATGGCAAGTAGAGCCAGCAAAATCCATGGCGCGGCAATTATCCCGATTCCTGTGAATACTCTTTTCTTGGACTCCCGACCGGCGATCGCGACGAAAAGCCCGACGATGAAGGATACTGCGAATGCGGCTAGGAGCAGTAGTCCGCCGAATGGTTCTGGCAGCGCCATTTCTTTGTCAATCAGGCGGATCGAATTGCACAGTCAATCTTGCCGAAAGACTCACCCGCGCGGCTCTCCCAGACAAATCCGAAAGCCGTCGCGCGAGTCTGAATAGGCCGGGCCCTGCAGACCCAGACGAACGGCGCAACGCGCATTACCGGGCACATCGAAATAGTTGCCGCCGCGGCAGACTGGACGAGGATTTTTCTCCACAACATAGAGTTCCTCATGCCCGCCTTTCGGATCGAAATGATCCAGAACGAATTCCCAAACGCCGCCGCACATGTCCGCCATGCCAAATCCGTTGCGGCCCATTTCCCCGTAGTGATCCACCGGCGACACGAACGAGAAGCCGTCGCTCCAAGGCGCGTTCGCCAGCGGCCAGATCTTGTTCCGTCCCGGCAGAAAATCGACTGCGGAAATATTCAATCGGCCCTCGCCGTCCTTCAAATCGTCGCCCCACCAGAAATACGCGCGTTTGCCGCCGCCGCGACAGGCATAGGCCCACTCCGCCTCCGTCGGCAGGCGATACACCAATCCCTCCGGCAGCCGGCCTGCGCCGCGCGCCTTTGTCGTCAGCCATTCACAGAACGCCTTCCCATCGTTCCAGCTGACGCAGACGACCGGATAGACATCTCGCAACGGAAAACCAAAGCCCGGATCGCGCCAACTCTTGTCGGTCACCGATATCCACGGATGCGGCGGAGCCTTCGCGGTGATCCCCCATGCGGGATCGAAAACCTGCGTCCTGCCGCCGGGTTTCTCCGCGTCGCTCACGTAGCCGCTATCCTCCGCGAACCGCCGGAACTGCCCCACGCTGACTTCCGTGCGCCCCATCCAGAATCCCTCCTTCACACGCATCAACCGCGGCTTCTCGCCTTCGTACGATTCGCGAACCGTCCCCGGCCTCGCGCCGCCTTCAATGCCCGTGGCCCAGGCCTTTTCCTCCGGTGTGCTGCCCATCTCGAACTCACCCGGCGGGATGTAGACCACTTCCAGCGACACCTCGCCGCCGAGATCAAGCCGCTTACTTTCGCCCTTCACCGGCTTACCGGTTGGCGCTGCGTTTGCGCCAACACTGGCTCCAACAAGAATCGCGACCATGGCGACGGTTAGCACAATAGGCCGGAGGAGAATTTGAATTTTCATAGGGCGGTTTTTTTTCAATTTGCAAAGGTTGAGCCGCTAGAATTGTCCACGGAAGACTTGGTCTCCCCATTAATATTCCAATCGCTCATGCTTCAAAAAATATGACAGACGGAGCCGGCAAACAATCTCTGAGTTCCAGCCAGTGAATCGCTTTCCCAAACTCAGTCAATTGACGACGGCCCCTCACCCGGCTCAGCGTCGCCAGGCGCGAGACGCCGAACGGCGCGCCAAAACAATCAAACGTGACCCAACGCTCTTTCATAGTTTTCTCCAATCAGGCGATGCCCTGAAAACCTGAAAATGCATGTGCGACTACATCCTGGCGAATCAAGCCGCTCTGGGAAAATGGCTGTTCCCGCACTACGAGCAGATCGTGAATGGCGAACGATGGGATGAAATCGAAGCCTTCGCCGACGCGTGACGAGGGGCGCGGCTGTGTCGTCCCGACCAGCCGCAGCGGAATTCCATCCTTCTGCTTGCTGACGCTCAGCGCGAAGAGTGAGACGTCCAATTCACTTCTTCCCCTTACCCTTTTTCCCGCCTTTGCCCTTGTTCTTTCCCTTGCGCTGCCTGCGATTCGGATTCGGATCGCCGGCGGGGTCTTCCTCGGGGACCTTGTAAAATTTTCGCAACCGCGCCAGTTCGTTTTCCATCTTTGTCTGGACCTTCGCGTATTTCGGATCGCCGTAGAAACTGGTGAGTTCATTCGGATCCTTCTTGAGATCGAAGAACTCCCATTCGCCGACTTCGTAAAAATTGATCAGCTTGTGCTCGCCAGTGGTCACGCCGTAATGACGCGGCACGGAATGGCCGCCGCCAAGGCCCTCGTAGTAGTGGTAGTAAAATGACTTTCGCCAATCCGAGGGAGCCTTGCCCTGCCCCTTGAAGATTGGAGCCAAGCTATGACCCTGCATGTCGTCCGGAACAGTCACGCCCGCGACATCGAGAAAAGTTTCCGCGAAGTCGAGGTTGGACACGATCGCGCCGCTCCGGGTCCCGGGATTGATGACGCCGGGCCAACGCACGAGCAAGGGAGTCTTCAGGGATTCCTCATACATCCAGCGTTTGTCGAACCAGCCGTGCTCGCCGAGATACCAGCCTTGGTCGCTGGAATACATGACGATGGTGTTGTCCGCCAGGCCGGCCTCGTCGAGATAGGCCAACACACGATTGATGTCGTCATCGACCGCCTTGACGCAACGCAGATAGTCCTTCACGTAGCGTTGATACTTCCACTTCACGAGCGCCTTGCCCGAGAGTTTCGCGGCTTCAAAAGCCTTGTTTTTCGGATCGTAAGCCGCATCCCAAAGCTGCTTCTGATCGGGGGTGAGATTATTGGGCGCCGTCAGTTTCAGATCCTTGGGATTGAGGTGATTGGCTACCTCCATTTTCTGATAGGTCACCGCCTTGCTGCGGCCGAGATAATCGTCCCAAAGCGTCTCCGGCTCCGGCATCACCACATCGTCGTACATCGTCAGGTAATTCGGGCCGGGCTGCCAATTGCGATGGGGCGCTTTGTGCTGATACATCAGCATGAAGGGCTTGTCGGGATCACGTTGATCGCGGAGCCATCCGAGCGATTTCTCGGTAATGATGTGCGTGGTGTAACCCGTGTGTTTCTTGACGACGGGCTGGCCGTCCGTCCCGGCCGTCTTCATCGGCGGGTTGTAATAGGGCCCCTGGCCCACGAGCACATCGTAGTAGTCAAAACCCTGCGGCGTGCTGGCGAGATGCCACTTTCCCACGACGGCGGTCTGATAGCCCGCCTTGCGCAGGAGTTTGGGGAAGGTCTGTTGAGCGCCGTTGAAGTAATTTCCATTTCGCACAAAGCCATTCAGATGGCTGTATTTGCCGGTCTGAATCACGGCGCGGCTCGGACCGCAGATCGAATTGTTTACGTAGCACCGATCGAACATCATGCCCTCGTGGGCGATGCGATCCATGCCTGGCGTCTTGATCCTATTCGAGCCGTAGGCGCTGATCGCCTGCTGGCAATGATCGTCGGTGAAAATGAATAAAATATTCGGCCGTTTCGCCGCGACAGACAGAGCGGGCAGCGCAAACAAGAGCGAGAGGAATAAAAGCTGTTTCAGGAATCTCATACTTGCAGTGGGGTTTATCGGAAAACTTGTCACGCTTCAAACCATTCCGCCGAAGCCTCCCGGCCTGGCGGGCCGATCCTGAATACCCGGCGCTCGACCTTTTCAAATAGAATGGGACACCGAGGACGGCGTCTGTCTCCCACAATGAGAGGGACGCCGTCCTCGGTGTCCCAAGCTTCAAGAATTTGGGATTGGGGATTTCCCACCCGCCATTCTACACTTCGCCCGTATGTTGAAACATCCGCTGCTCATCCACCCCGAGATCAATCTCGTGCTCGGCCGCGCCGGCCATCACGCCAGGATCCTGATCGCTGACGGCAACTACCCGGCTTCCACGAAAATGGGCCCCAACGCCGAACTCATTTCCATGAATCTCTCCCCCGGCCTGGTCACCGTGAACCAGACCCTCCGCGCGCTGCTTTCAGCCGTCGCCATCGACTCCGTCAACACCATGGGCATTCCCGCTGACGACCCCTACGCGCAACAGGGCGACCCGCCGGTCTGGGCCGAGTATCGCGAAACCATTACCGAAGCCGGACTCGACCTGAAACTGGAGCCGATTCAAAAGTGGGACTTCTACGAAGCCGTCGCCTCGGACGATCACGTGCTCACGATTCAAACCGGCGACCAGGCGCTCTGGGCGAACGTGCTGCTGACCGTCGGCTGCCGGACCAGTTGACGGGCTCCCCCGGAAGGAGTAGAAAGCACTTCCATGAACGCCAAGGTCTGGATTCCTTTCATTCTCACACTGCTCGCTATCGGTTGCTCGCAGCAAGGCGACGATCAGCCCGGCGAAGAAGTCGCGAAACCCCTTTTGGATCAGACCAGAGAACTCTACGAGAAAACCAGGAAACAGGGCGAATCGCTGATCACCTCCGGCACCAACTCCGTCGAGAAGGCCGTGCGCGAACTTTACGAGAAGGCGCGCGAAGCCGGCGATCATGTCCCCACCAACGTGGTCGAATGGGCCAAGGAGGACCTCAAGAATATCGGCGCTTGGGAATATCGCATCGAGCAGATTAATTTGCAGGACGACAAGGCGGTCGAGGCTCGGCTAAACGAGTTGGGCGCGGAACGCTGGGAGGTTTATTGGGTCGAAAAATACGCATCCGGCGCCAGATTCTATCTCAAGAAATCACGGAGAAGCTACCTCAAGCACGTGCCTCTCGGTGACCTGCTCAAATCCGTCACCGGCGGCGATGGAAATTAATTCCCGCTTCCAGGCTCGTCTCTCCTCCAAAACCTTTATCAATCCCCGGCCGTCACAACCGGTCGGCGCACATGCAAGATCGCCGGCAACGAGCACTGCCCCCCATCGGGAGACGCTTTCAGATAAAACATTCGCGTCTGCTCTGGAACTCCCGGCGCGGCCGTGATGAAAAACTGCCGTTCGTCCTGCTCCTCGACGATCAACAGGCCATTCAGCCCGATGTTGTCGACAAAGACGCCGTGCGGAAGATTGCGCCCCGCCCCTTCCCGACCGAGATCGATGCGCGCCTTGAAGTCCACGCGCTCGGCCTTGACCCGCGCGGTAATCGTCTGGCCTGGCTCAATCGTGAATTCAATCGGCTTGCCCGGCTCGTATTTCACCTCGCCCGAATTTCCGTCTGGAAGGATGGCGACCTTCACCTTGGCGGGGTTGCCCGGCTTGATCATGCCCAGCGATCCGACCTCGCGCGTCACTTTCTTCCCGCGAATCGTCGCCGTCGCGGTCAGCTTCGTTGACTTGGCGGCGGCGCCTGTCGGCGCGACTGCGTCGTCCGCAGCGTTGATCACGCCCACGGCGCTGAATTGATTCGCCTCGATCACAATCGGGCCGCTCACGGAATAGCCTTTCGGCAGCCCAGAAACATCGACGCGAATCGCACCCTGAAAGCCGTCCATCCGATCCGCCTTCAAAGAAAACTCCCGACCGCTGCCGGGACTGATCGCAGGATTCGCCCCGCCCACGGTGATCTTGAAATCCGGCTTCCGCGGACGAACGGCCAACGAGTAGGTGTGATCCTTCCCGCCAAAGCTCCGAACGTCGGATATCCGCGCCAGATACTCCCCATCGCGAGGCGCGGTGAAAACGAGCTTCGAATCGCGCCCCAGCTTCTGTTGCGTCTCGTCGTCGTTCTCATAATACACGCGAAACAGCGGCAGCCCATTGGGCGCGGGCTGACTGCCTGGCGGCAGCGCCCGGACGATGTAGCAAGTCTCGCCCAACGGATGCGTGATGGCGCTGGTCCCGAAGTAAGTGTGCCGATTACCGGAGCCCGGATAGGCGATAAAGCCCGAGTCCGGGCCGCGCGGATAGAGCCAAAGCTTCACGACTTCTCCGTTGGCGTAGAGATATTCGTTCAACTCCATCTCACGCCAATTCTGCAGTCGGAAATCCGCCGAGGTCTTCGAATCCTTCCCTCGAAATGTAAACCACGAATCTCGCAAAGCCTGCAGGACGACGCGCTCGATAGGACTGCCATCGGCGTTGAGAACCTCAACTTTCGAATCGAGCGGCGACTTGCTCCGCGCGGCGTTCACCTCCAACACCCACTCTTCTCCCGCCTTCGCGGAAAACTTATACACATCAGCGTCGCCCGCGACTCCAATCGCGCCGGAGATCGTCGTCGGCAATGAAACAGCCTGCGCCTTCCCGGCTCCGTCGTTGGGCTCCTTCTCCTTCACAGACTTCGCTTTCCCATCAACGACGGTCGAGCGGCTCCCGGGCTTCTGCTCCTCCGGCTTCGTTTTCGCATTCGCATTCGCAATTTGAACACTGGCGACAGGGAGTTCATACGACTCCAGTGAGCCATCCAACCGACCGACCATGAACGACTCGGAATTCGGCGCGATTGAAATGCCCGAAACGAGATCCGGCTGCCGTTCGATCACCAACCGCTGCGTCAGGTCCGGCAGCGTCCAGATCTTGAGTGAACCGTCCGACGACGCCGAAACCAGCCAGTCCCCGCCCTTCGACATTGCCGTCTTCACGATGTCGTCCTCATGGGCGAAACGCGCGTGCACGACGGGATTGATCACGGGCTTGTCCTTCGACAAAAGACGCCAAAGACGAACACGATTGTCCGCGCCCGCGCCGACGACAAACTTGCCGTCCGGAGTGAACGCCACGGAGAACTGCTCAGCCTGGGGCTGATTCAAGGTATCCAACCGCTGCCCGTCGGAAACCTTCCACAGCTTGATCGTCTCATCGCCGCTCGCGCTGGCAAGGATCGTTCCATCCGGGCTGAAGGCCAGATCGAAGATCGCGCCGTTGTGGCCCTCGATCAGCCGAACCAGCTCCCCGCTCTCCGCGTTCCAAATTCGAATCTGCCGATCGTAGCCCGCAGTCGCGATGAGCTCGCCATCCGGCGAAAACTCCGCGTCATACAAAACATCGCCATGCCCCTCTCCAAACTCGCGCAGCTTCTTGCCGGCCGACGCGTCCCAGACCGTCGCCAAACCGCTCACCCCGGTCACACCCGACGCCGAAATCACCCGCACGCCGTCCTTCGAGAAATGCGCCGCATTCACCTTGCCTGGATGGCCTTTCAGCGCCATCAAAGCCTTCCGCGTTTTCGCGTCAACAATCTCCACCGAACCATAACGCGCGATCAACAATCGCCTCCCATCCGGCGAATACTCAATGCCCGTAATCGGAACTACGACACCGACAACGGGCACGATCTTAGGCAACATCGCCAATCCGCCAACAGCCTCGCCGGCCACCGGCCCCTTTGCGCCGCTACCGACCCACTGTTTCAAAATCTCAATTTGCGCCGAAGAAAGCTGAGGCTCCTTACGCGGCGGCATCTTGGGCTTCGACTTGCCGGTCAACACCTTGATCAACAGGCTCTCATCCGGCTTGCCCGCGATGATGCCCTTCCCATTCTCTCCGCCCTTCATCAACTCGGCAAAGGTGTCCATTGAGAACTCGCCGTCGAAGTCATCCTTGTTATGACAGCCCGCGCAATACTCCCGCAGGATCGGCGAGACATCCTTCGTGAAATCCGGCGCGGCGTGAGTTACAGAGACCGCCAAAAGAGCCACGATGACGATGACAGCGAATCGAATAGTGTTCATGATTTTCATCTACTCCCGTGAGGCCGCGTCTTGGAATTGCGCCGCGCGCTTGTGTATGGGCTTGAATGCCTCGTATGACCGGCTCCACCAGCCAGAGGAATCCGTGTATTTCATCAAGACCACTCGCTCGCCACGTTCGGTCTTGATTCGGGCGGCGGTATACTTACCGGCAAATTCAATCTCCACATCCCTCACCGAGAGGACCTCATGAGGTGTCGCGGCGCCCAAATGTTTCACGACCACTTCGTTCGCGGGCGCGCCGACTGGCAATTCAATTGGAGCAAATAACCCGTTCATCCAACGACCACCGCACGCCGACAAATCCTCAACCAGGAAATCAATTGAATCCGGCATCGTTTTCTCGATTTTCGTTTCATGCGCCTTACCACTCGCGACACCGGAAACATCCCCCGAGAGATCAGGATCGGAACCCGGCGAACAGCCCAGCAACACAGCCGCGACGAGGCCAATGGAAAATCGAAACCAGTCCATCTTCAATGTTGAAACAAAAACTCCCGGCTGGTCATCAGCGCCCAGAACATATCCTCGACCGCCAGCCGCTTTTCCTTCGCGGGCGTCGACGTCAGCATCTTCGCCAGCCCGGTTCGCTCCTTCTCGGTCGGATAGCGCGAAAGACACAGCAAGTAGGCGCGATCGACAACTTCGGCATCATCCGCGGCGCCGGACATCGCCTGCGTCACACACCCGCCCTCGTGCCGGAGTTTACCGTTCAGCGTGTCGCCGTTCGACAGATGCAGGACCTGCACCATGCTCGGCTGGTTCGAACGCTCGCACTCGCAAGTGATGTCGCGCTTGTTGCGGCCAAAGATTTTCAGGAAGTAATTATCCACCGCCGAGTCATAGAGCTGCAGCGCGCGCGTGTCCTTGTTGTAAAATTCCGTATTGGTCTTGCTTCCGTCGCGATTCATCAGGTTCTCAAACACACTGGGCCGCGTCGTAATGTCCGCCACCGCGTCGTGCAATACCTCCGCCATCAGTCGCCGCGGGTAGTAACGCGAGAAGTAACGCTGTTCGTCCCGATTCTCCGGCAGCGAATCCGCGCTCCGTTGGTAGGTTTCGCTGTTCATGATCAGCCCCATCAACGCCTTCAGATCGTAATCGTTCTCCACCACGAAATCAGCGAGCGCATTGAGCAACGCCTCATTGCTCGCCGGATTTGAAACTCGCAAATCGTCGACCGGATCCACGAGTCCAACACCAAAGAACGCGGCCCAGACTCGATTGGCGATCGAGCGCGTGAAATAGGGATTCTCCGGCGAGGTCAGCCAGTCCGCAAGATACTCGCGGCGATCCCTTGTCGAGTCCGCCGGAATGAACTCTCCGTCGAGCGGCGAGGGCGGCTGCGGTTTGCCGGTGCGGGGCTGAATCAGGTCGCCTCGCGAAGCCACATAAATCGTGCGCTTGCCATCGCCATTGCGCGCGTCGCCGCCCCAGCCCTTGGCGCGCACGCGCGAAAAGAGATTTGCAAAGGAGTAATACTGATCGTTGGTCCATTTCTCCAATGGGTGGTTGTGACATTTGGCGCAGCCGATCGAAAGGCTCATGAACGCCTGACTGACATTCTCGGCCATGGTCTCGGGGTCCTGATGCACCGCGTAGAAATTCGACGCGCCATTGACCAGGCTGTCGCCCGACGACGTGACCACCTCCCGCACGAGCTCGTCCCAGGGCGCGTTCGACGCCACTTCGTCCTTCAACCAGTTGTAGTAGGATTTTACCGCGTCCGGGCGCAGCAGGCGGCCATTGACCAGAAGCACATCCGACCAACGGTAAGTCCAGTAATCCACATACTCCGAACGCGCGAGCAAATCGCGAATCAACCGTTGCCGTTTGTCCGGCGCGCCGTCCTTGAGAAAAGCCACCGTTTCCGCCGGCGTCGGCAGCGCGCCGATCGCATCCAGATAGGCGCGGCGAACAAACTCCGAATCCAATGCCCTGGGCGAGGGCTTAAGATTCAATCCCTGCAATTGATCAAGCACGAGATCGTCGATGAAATTTTGCCGCGGCGCCTGCTCGTAAACCTCCGCCGCAATGCTGTTCGGATAAGGCGAGGTCACTCGGGCAAGCTCAACCCGACTGGAAAACCAGACCGTGATCGCTCCTTCCCCATGGCCGATCACATTTACCTCGCCGGTCTTCTCGTCAACCTCCGCGACGGTTTCATCGGCCGAAGTGTATTTCGCCCAGTCGGTCACGTCCTCCACGCTGCCGTCGCTGTAATGCGCGCGCACGGTCATCGATTGCGAATCGCCTTTCTTCAACGTCGCGGTTTTCGGAGTGACCTCCAGACGCTCCAAGGTCCGGTCGGCGTCCGTCGGCGGCTTCGCGCCGGCCGCGATCCACTCCGCCACCACTTGATAATCCTTCGAACCCGGCTCAAGCCGTTTGCCGCCCTTGTGGCGAATCGCCGTCGTGGGTTTTGTCAGCAACAAGCTTCGCGCGGGATCGGAATACTCCGTCCGCCGGCCGCCCGCGTCGCGGGTGATGTTGTAATGATCGGAAACCGGATCGTAGCCATGCAGGCTCAGTCGAAAGCCGCCCTTGCCCGCCAGCGCGCCGTGGCAGCCGCCGCCATTGCAACCGGCCTTGGACAAAACCGGGAGCACATGATGACGAAAGCTCCACTCCTTCGACGCATCCGTTTCGGTCTCAGCTGAAAAGCCTGCGCTTGCGAATGCGATGACTCCCAACCCGATCGCCAGCCCTATGAAACTCTTGGAAGCCATACTCATCAGGCGAAGAGCTCCTTGATCGGGTGCTTGCCAAAATCGACCAGACCAAACGGACGTCCCGCCGGTCCAGGCAGGTGACTCGTGTGATCCAGCCCCAGGCTCTCGAAGATCGTGGCGACAACATTCGCCGGATCAACCGGCCGCTCAGCAGGAAAGCCGCCAATCGGATCGCTCGCGCCAACAACGCGGCCGCCTTTGACCCCGCCGCCCGCGAAGGAAACGGTAAAACATTGCGGCCAGTGATCACGCCCGCCGGCCGGATTCACCTTCGGCGTGCGGCCAAATTCGCTCAGCCCGGTGACCATGGTGTTGTCGAGCATGCCGCGTTGGTGCAGATCCTCAATCAGCGCCGAGTAACCCTGATCGTAAAGCGGGCACACCACATTCTTCATGCCCTCGATTGACGTGAAAGGCTTGGAGCCGTGAATGTCCCATGTCGTTTCGCCAAAGACCGTCAGGAAAGTATTGATGGTCACGAATCGCACGCCGTTTTCGACGAGTCGCCGCGCCAGCAGGCAGCACTGCCCAAAGCGTGACATGCCGTAACGTTCGCGAACCTTCCGCGGCTCCTTCTCCAGATCGAACGCGCTGCGCGCCTGTTCGCTGGTCATCATCCGAAAAGCCGCATGGAAATTCTCATCCAGCAGGCGAGCGTCCTCGCTCGCCTCAAAACTCTTCACCGTCTGATCGACCAGCTCGCGCATCGTGCGGCGGCGATCCAATCGATGCGCCCCGATTAGATCCGGCGGCAACAGATCCGGCACTTTGAAATTTGGTTTGGAAGGATCCGCCATCAGCGCAAACGGATCGTGCGCCTTGCCAAGGAATCCCCCGGCCTGGCCATTGGGCAGATTGCCACCGCCCCGCCCCATCAACTCGGGCAGCACGACAAAGGGAGGCAGGTCCGTCTTGCGTCCCTTTAAATAACTCACGACTGCGCCGGCATGCGGCGTATGAATCCCGCCGGTGAATCGCCGCCCGGTCTGCAGCATCTGCCAGCCCGCGTCATGCACCGCCGCCCCATCGTGATGGCACGAGCGCACCAGCGAAAACTTGTCCGCGATCTTCGCGTGGAGGGGCAGGATCTCGGAGATATCGATATCCGGCGACTTGGTGCGAATCGGCTTGAAGGGGCCGCGAATCTCCCTCGGCGCGTTGGGCTTCATGTCCCACAGATCCAGCTGGCTCGGGCCGCCCAGATTGAAGATCATGATGCAGGCCTTCTCATCGTTCCCGGGCCGCACTCCATTGTTCTCCTTCGCCGCGAGGTACTGCGGCAGCGATAGACCGGCGGCGCTCAGCGCTCCGACCTGAAGAAACTCCCTGCGCGAGAGATGACTTCCGCCGCAGATCGCCGCGTTTTTTTCAGAAAGAAAATCCAGCATAACTTTGTTCGTTCAATTGGCGCTTCCAACCGTCGCCGATCATCGGCATACGGAATCGCCAGCAATATTGACAGGCTCGAACCATAAAACCAGCGCTTTCCCGCGTCTTGTATTCGACAAGCTCATTTTTGTATATTTCGATCATCGACGCTCCAGCCGCCAAATCCTTTCAATCCGATTTCTTCGCGCGCAATCCAGCCATTGACCCGATGACGCGAATCATGGCCCAGGCGCCCGGATCGTCCCTCTTTGTAAAAGACAGCGAAAGCCGCTACGTCCGCGCCAACGCCGGAACGCTCGAAACCTACGGCCTGAAACAGGAGGAGGAATTGATCGGCCGACGCAATCGCGACTTCTTCCCCGCCCTGCTCGCCGACGCCTACGAATCCGAAGACAGACGCGTCGTGGAATCGGGCGAACCGCTGCTCAATGAAATCTGGCTCGTCCCGCATGTCCGCGGCACGCCAAGGTGGTTTGTCTCCAGCAAAGCCCCGCTATTCGACACCGCCGGCAAGATCATCGGCCTCGTCGGCCTGATGCACCCCATCGCCACCCCCGAGGACCAGCGCGAGCACTTTCAAGAACTGCGACGCGTGATGGAATTCATCGACCAGAATTTCGTCGACGAGATCACCGTCGAGCGCCTCGCCGAAATCGTATTGCTGCCAAAAGCCAGCAGGGAGGAAATCTCATCGTCCTTTCGAGGGCTTCATGCCAAGACACCAAATTGGTTGGATGCCGAATTTCGGGACGCGCCGCTCCAAAAGCCAGGAGGACCGCTAATGACAATACCTCTCTCGATTGAGCGCGCAATCCGTGTTATTCCCGTTTCGAAGAACCAATTGGCAATAAATGAATCCTGTTCCGACGCGGGTCCACGGTCAGCAAGGCGCCGCTCTTCAGTTGGGCCTCCGTTTCCCGAATCGCGCCGATTACGACTGACGCCATCGTCCGCGGTCGGGTGTCCTCGGATCGAAGCTGAATCACACTCGGAGAATCAGCCTGCGAATGAAACAGCAACGCGCTGAAATCCAGGTCGTGGGTGAATACAATCATGCCGTTGTCTCTGGCATATTGGAAAATTTCAGAATCCGGCGCATCGGGCGCGCCCACCCCGCTCCAATGCACCGCCTCCAAATCGACCGATTGAAATGCCACCGTCCATTCAGGCGACAGGTTCATGTCGATCAGGAATGTCACCTTGCCTCAGATCGTCGCCAGTGGAAGTTCCTGCTCCTCGGATCGCCACGTCGCGTAGGCGAGCGCGGCCGCGATATCCGCATCTTCAACGTAGGGATAAAGCTTGAGAATCTCCTCCCGGTCCGAACCAGCGGCGAGCAATCCGGTAATCGTCCCGACGGTGACCCTCATTCCGCGAATGCACGGCTTCCCGCCCATGACGCTGGGATCAATCGTGATTCGTTCTATTTCCGGGAAATTCATGGTTCCCAGCATCGCGCGACACTAACGGGGCGTCAACCGTCATAACATTCCACGCGCATATGCAAAGAAATGCGACTGGCAGCTGCCCCCATCGGAGCGCGCCTGTGTCGTCCCGACCAGTCGCAGAGGATTAGCACGGACAAGCCTGTTCTCCCAAATTGTGGCTCCCGGTCATTCGGACATGACTGCGACTGGTCGGGACGACACAGTCGCGCTCCACAAGAAAACACGCCGCGAATCAAGCCCAAGATTGAACCTGCGCCGTCACAGACTCACCGCTACACTTCACCCCGAAATGAAAACCGCTATTGTCACTGGCGCGGGTTCCGGCATTGGCCGGAGCTGCGCGCTCGCTCTTTTGAATGACGGATTCTCCGTCGCGCTTGCCGGACGCCGTGAAGACGCCCTTAACGAAACCGCCGATCTCGCCGGCGACGCCAAATCCCGCGCGCTCGTTCATCCGACCGACATCACCGATCCCGAATCGATCCAACGCCTCTTCGCCGCGACGACCGAGGCCTTTGGCCGGCTCGACGTGCTGTTCAACAACGCCGGCGTTTTCACACCCTCCGTTCCGTTGGAGGATCTGCCGATCGAGCAATGGCGCGAGGCGGTCGACGTGAATCTCACCGGGGTGTTTCTCTGCACGCAGGCGGCGATCCGGACCATGAAAGCGCAGGATCCCATGGGAGGGCGGATCATCAACAACGGCTCCATCTCGGCTCACGTCCCGCGTCCGATGTCCGCTCCCTACACCGCGACCAAGCACGCCGTCACTGGCCTGACCCGATCCACCTCGCTCGATTGCCGCAAATACAACATCGCCTGCGGCCAGATCGACATTGGCAACGCCGCCACCGACATGACGACCAAGATGGCCAATGGCGTCGCCCAGGCCGACGGCAGCACGAAGGTCGAACCCCGAATGGATGTGCAAAACGTCGCCAACGCCGTCCTCTACATGGCCAACCTCCCCCTCAACGCCAACGTGCAGTTCATGACCGTCATGGCGACCGACATGCCCTACATCGGCCGCGGCTAGGAACATCTCTTTTTTGAACGGATTGCATCCCCCACGCGGGCCCACGACTGAGGTATTTTCAAGGCGCCGGCAGGGACGCGCTGCCGCGCATCCCTACCTTATCGCCCGTCCCACAAGTAGGCCGTTCCCTCGCCGTCCTGTTCCTTCCAACCGTAAAACAACAACAGGTCCGGAATCGTCCGCCCATCTTTATTGAACACTGGTTGGACGTTTTGATAATGCAGCCCCGGCACAGGCGTGAGATCCCGCCGGCGCGTCCACTTGGCGCCTCGGTCGCTGGAAACCCATTCCTCGACTCGCTCCCCCCAGCCGTATTCGTCCATGCCTTCCTCGACGACCTTCTCTCCCTCGCCCGCGATCAGGAACGCTCGAAACTCTCCGCTCGGCAAGCATTCCAAATGACTCGCGTTAAAGGGGTGCAAGGTCGGCGTGACCTTCACCTTCTGCCAACGCGCGTCCTTCCAAGTGACAAAATAGAAGTGCGAATCGAGCGGTGTCTTGTCCGAGACCGGCAACATGAAGTGCGGGAGCCCGTGTTGATCGAGCGCGATCGAAGGGCCCACGGCCGCGACGCGCTCTTCGGTGTCCCAGACCAGGCACTCCTTGTCCGCCACGCTTTTGCGCAGCGGCATCTCGACAGGCTCGCCGTAGATGTTGAAGGCCTGATGCGTCGGGAGATCGATAAAAAAGTAATAAAGATTGTACCGCTGCGTATGGTCCGTGAGCATTTGATCATATCGCTTGTTGAACACGGGATCCTCGACCTTCCAGATGAACGCCACGTGCAGCCGCGTTCCGTCCGCGCTCACTGCCGTGGTGTTATAGGAACCCGCGTGCGACGCGTGTTTCCCGTCCTGCGGCTCGGCATTCAGGTCAATCGTCGTTTTCGGCGGTCCATCCCAATGGCGTCCGCCGTCTGATGACAGGCGGTATTGCCACATGCCCAGATGCCCTGTGTATCGATAGTAAATCAGAGTCTTGCCGTCATGAATTTGATGAACTTTCGGGTAGGACATCGATTCCGAGGGCGAAGGCCCGCGCTCCCACCCCTCAACCGAATGAGGCTTCTTCGCAATCAGCTGAATACCCGGGGTATTGTGACAACCAAACATCGTGTGGAGATGCTTTTCGGAGTCCATCCAGATCACCGGCGCAAAATGATGATCGTTCCGATACTTCTTCTCCTTGATCTTGATTTCCATCCCCTCAAGCAGCATTCGCCGGTCGGTAAATGTTCGCGTCTTCAAATCGTGAGCGGCGAGATACGGCAGGCCCTCATCGCCCCGCCAAACGATATGAACCTCATCGCGATCCGCAACCGCCTGTGGATACTGCCGATTATCGTAGAGCATTTTCAACCCGCCGTTGTCGGCGAAGGGAACGGGTTGCGCGGCCTCGGCTCGGACGACCGCGAATGAAACCGCGCAGATCGCCAGCGCCAGCCATTCCCGGAGTTGAACAGAATGATTAAATCTCATGATTCAGAAACATAAGCGGCAAATCGGTGAAGCCCAACCCTTTCGGATCAAAGATCAGGACGAAGTCGACCGTCCTTCAGCGAACGCAAAACGGGCGGATGTTTGTCCATCTTGATCGCGGCCGCAGTTTGACGAACCAGCTCAATCTGCGTCTGAAGATTCCTTGATTCTTTGTGAGCCCCTAGTTGCTTTTCGAGTTTCGCCAGCCTGGGCAGCATGGGCCGGGCAGCCCCACCATAGATCTGAAGACTCTTCAGGCATTTGGTGATCCGGTCTTTTTTGCCCCACCTGTCAATCCCCATGATTTCCAGACACAGCGGCAAGCCTTCCTCGATCCGATGTTTCGCGAGGATTTCAAGGCCGCTCAGACGAATGCCGTCGGCGAACATGATCCCACTGGGCGCCGGCTCGACAACCGCCTGATGGATGGCTGCAAGCAACGGCTCAATTTCTTCGTAGCTGAGATTCTTGTAAACCGAAGCCAGGGCGCCCCGGGCGCGACCGTCCTGGTTGCCGAGACCGGCGCGAACCGCCGCATAAAGCGCGGCGCGATCGACGCCCGCAAGCGAACGCCTCAGCATGCCGGTCCGGCTCTGGAACAGCGCGAAGCAGAGGTAACGCTGCTGCATGCCGCGCGGGTCCGTTTCCGGATCGTCGCTCGCCAGCATCATGAGAATTTCCGGCACAGTCGGCATGGCCGCCTCGCCAATGCTCGCCAATGCTCGCCAGCGCCTCAACGGCCTTGATTCGCAGCCAGAGATCCTCGGAATCAAGAGTCTCTTTCAGCGCCGGCACGGCCGACGCCGCGCGCTTCCTGAGCATGATCAACGCCTGGTCCCGGCCCGGATTCCTCCTCAAACTCGCTCCGGATTCAATCTCCAATCGGGCGGCATCTGTTTGGCAATTCGGGCCGATTTCCGCAACGCATGCGCGCGGCCGGCCGGTGAGGGCGCCTTCATCAGCACAAAGCCAAAAGGGGTCGCGGCAATCAGAGCCCGCGTCAGTGTCAGGATGATTCCCAACGACAATCTTTGCCGGTATGAGCCGTCCTCTCGCCGCGTCATGGCGCCGCGCTTCACCTGATACTCAAATCCATGCGTCACACGGTTGATCATGCGTTGCGCCGCATCCTCGTCGCTCACTGGCCGCGCCTCGAAGCCTTCCTTCGACAAGACGCCCAAATGCTCAAGGTGCGCTTGATACAATTTCTTGATCGATTTTTCCCCGGGCATCAATGGGAGAAATAGATCCGGCGGAGCAGCCGAAAGTTCCGGCTGATTGGAATTCCCCATCACCAGCGCTCCATGGGGAGCCAGGCAGCTGCCGATCTCGAAGTAGTCCGACTCAAATCCGATCGAGGTGCGAACCAACCAAAGCCTGAATTCAACCTCACGACTGGAATGCACGAAGACCGCAACCTGCTCTAGGGTCTTCCGCTGCGCCCTGGATTCATAAACTCCGCAATACCGAAATCCCAGCTCCTCCAACTCAGGCGCCTGCTTCGTGATCTTCTTCCGCAAGCCCTTAAGAACCTGATCGATTTCCAGCGGAGCAATCTCAGGAACCAGGTGTTTCTTTCGGGGCGTCATGAAGGCCAGCGAGATCAGCGCCAGAACCATAAGACATACTAAAACATCCATTCCCATATTTTCCATGGTCTAGGATCTACCGCAGCTCCGGCTTGTCCAGGCGACCTGCCGCATTGCCGGAGAGCTGCGCTTTGACCTGATCTACTTCAGCGGCTTCACCCGGATATTCTTGAGAAAGACCACGCTGTTGGGATCGTGCGCCTGAATGAAATTGCGAACAAGGTAAGAGCCAAAAGGGAAATCAATGACCGTTTCATGGCTCAGTGTTCTAACGGCGATCACACGCGATGGGAAGACTCAAAGCAATTCCGACGTCGTCCCGACGAGTAATTTCCCGATTGTGTTCATCTATGGCTCAAAGCAACTGCGCGTGTTGGCGCGAATGGAGAAGTGACGCGACGCTCCGATTCACGCCTTACGTCCAGGCTTCTATTTGGGACGTGGTGGAACGCGATCCCTATCGAAATCGGAGGCATTACGCGCGGCAGGGACTGCGTTCCACCGCATCCCAATTCTCCGTACCGGAGGGACATCAAGAAGGTAGCCGGCACCAGAATGTTGATGCCAAATCATTCGGATGGCGCCGAATCATCCGTTCCGTAAAATCCGGCTATTTCTTCTTCGAAAGATCGCGAATCTTCACATCCTTGAACCAGACGACCTGGCCGTGGTTCTGAAAGCCGATCTTGCCCGTTCGCGGCAGGTCTTTGAGCGCGGTCTTGAATTTGTTCTTCGTGCCGTCGGGATTCTTACCGGCCGTGTCCCAGTCATCCACGTTTACGCTGACGACCTCCTCGCCGTTCAACTCGACTTTGATTTTCGGGCCGCGACAAGTGAGCTTCATCTTATTCCACTCACCGACCGGCTTTGAGGGATTCGAGGAAGGCGCCTTGCCTTCATAAAACGAGCCGTTGAGCTTGCGCCCATCCAACTTCGCTCCCCTGTTTTTTTGAAAGCCTTCATCATCCATCAGCTGAATCTCAAAGCCGCCGTGCACCGGGTTACCTGGATCCGTGCGATAGAAGACGCCGCTATTCGCGGCCTCGGAGAGCTTGTAGGAAAGCGTCAGTGAGAAATCGGAATAGTCTTTCTCCGTCCAGATGTAGCCCATGCCGCGCACGCGCACGTTGCCCTTCTTGTCCTTGGTCTCCTCCATCTTGCAGGTCATCACGCCATCCTCGATGACCCAGGCGCCTTCCTTGAAATCAAAGGCGTCGAGATTCTTGCCGTTGAACAAGACATCCGCCGGCGCGGCCAATGCCACCGTCGCGAAGCATAAAAACAGACCGAAGAGGGAAATAGATTTAGTCATGACGTGAAGTATCGGGATGGGGCGGACTTTCGTCAAAGGCGAACGCAAGGCCCAGGACTTTCACCGAACCCGGTAGGGCTCCGCTGCTGCGGGTCCGCGGCATTGCGCATGACGCATGCCAAAACAAGTCGTCGTCAGTCAGACAAATTCCCGGCCGCGCGGCAGCCACTTCGACAAGCTCAGGGCGAGAGCAGCCCTACCCTCGCCATCAGGGCTTCTCCTCCCCGATGCAATACAGCTCGCTCCTCGTTCTCACAAACAACCGCCCGTCCGAAATCGCGGGCGTCGCCATCGTCGGCTCGTTCATTTTGTTCGTCGCCAGCTTCTCGAACGTCCGTCCCGCGCGAATGACGTGGATGTCCCCGGTGTTTGCCGTAACAAAAATCTTGCCGCCGGCCGCCACCGGCGACGCGTAGTACGACCCGCCCTTCCGCTCCACGATGCGCGTGTCGTAAATCTCCTCGCCGGTCTTTGCATCGAACGCTGCAAGGATGCCCCGCTCGTTGGGGACATAGAGAATGCGCTCGTAGACGATTGGCGTAGGAATGTAGGAGCCTTGCCGAGTATTGAGCCACGCGACCCCGCTCGGCTTCGGCGCGCTCGATCGGGCCGGCGTCAGATTGCCGACCGCATCGGAACGAATCGCCAGCAAATTACGGCCGCCATGCGCGGCCGTGATGAAAATCAAACCTTCCGCAAACAGAGGCCGCGGAACGGGCACGTCGCCACGACCGCGAAACCACCAGATCTTCCGGCCGGTTTCCAGGTCGTAGGCCGCCGCGTTTTGGTATCCATTGCAAACGACGCGATCCCGACCGAATACTGTGTGCGCATTCGGCGTCGCCCAGGTGGGAACGTCCTCGCGCGGAATTCGCAATCGTTCTTTCCCAGTCTTCAGATCCAACACCGCGACAAAACATCCGCCCTGCACGTCGCACTGCAGAATCACGCTGTCCTTGTAAATAATCGGCGAACTCGAATACCCCCATTCCAATTCCGGATGCCCATCCGGAGCCGCTCCCAATCGCCCCAAATCGGCCTTCCACTTCAGCGCGCCGTCCATCCCATAACAAAACACACCCTCCGATCCAAACATCGCGACGACATTCGTTCCATCCGTCGCCGGCGTCGCGTTCGCATGCGTGGATTCCGAGTGTCGGCCGTTCTTCGGAACACCCTCATGCGCGACCTTTTCCCAGAGCCGCTTGCCGGTCGATTTGTCCAGGCAAATGACTTTCCAGCGCCAGACATCCTTCTCCCGCTGAATGTCGTAGCCAAAGGACGGGTCCGGCTGAAACTTGGGATTCGTATCCTTCCCCACGGCCGTAGCGAGAAACAGCCTATCGCCCCAGATAATCGGCGACGCCAACGCCAGCCCTTCGACCGGGACCCGCCAAATCACATTGGCGCCCGTCTCAACATTCCAGCTCGTCGGCGGTTCGCCTTCACCCACGCCGCCGCCGTTGGGCCCGCGAAAAGACGGCCAGTCGTTCGCCCAGGAGACATTCACCAGGAAACATAGAGCCATCGTCGCGCCCCCGATGACAGCTCGCCGGCCAAAAGGAATTCCTTGTCTCGCCATGACTCGGGACAATCGCGAACTTGAATCGCGAATGCAAACTCAGAGGGCACGGACGCGCGCGCCTACGAATTCATCTTCGACAAACTGCTAAACTAGACCCACGCATCCGGGCGCCGACAAACCCGGTAGGGATCGCGTTCCACAGCGTCCCATTCCATGCTCTTCGCAGTCCGCTGTCCAAGTCCCTGATGCGCGTGAGATTGCAAGGAACACCCCCATACTTTTTCATTTTGATTTGGGACGCGGTGGAACGCGATCCCTACCGCGCCACTCCAAAATGCCCAAACGCGTAGATGCGCCCATTGTCCGTGCTGACGAACAGCCTCTGGCCGGCGACGGCCAGGCCGTAGACGCCGCCGGAGACAGCGTGTTTCCAGACTCTGACGCCGCTGCCCGCGTCGTAGGCCGCAACCTCGTCGCGCCCCCCCGCGAATAAAACATCACCCGCCAAAATCAGCGTGCTCCCCTGCTCGCAGGCCGCGCTCCACTTCAGCGTCTTCGGAAGCTCGCGCGAGATTCGACCCAGCTCCAGCTTGACCTTGCGGAGCTCGGCCAACAGCGCCTTCGCCTTCCCACCGCTCAGATTCTTCCCCAGTTTTTTTACCGCGCTGGAAAGCTCTCGCTGCCGCCCTTCGAACACAATCCGCTTCGCCGTGAGGTCGTTGTAGAGCCGACGATCCAGCGCGCGCAATTCACGATCCGACTGGAGGTAGGACATCTCCCGATGCACGATCAGATGATTGCCGCTGAAGGTGACGAAGGCGCTCTTCTTCTCAGCGGTCGAAAGCTCCAACCCGCCGCTGCGGCTGGGTCCAAACACGACCTGCGAGTCATCCGTCAGCAAACAGTAAGTGCCGCCTCCGCCCTTCAACTGGCCAATCGACGCCCCATCGGCTCGATTGAAAATATGCGGTGGCTCCCTCCCGGCCGGCATGTAGAGCTTGTCGTTCGAAGCCAGCAAATAGCCCTGCAGCGAATAGTCACCGGCCTTGGCGTGTCGCCAGAGATTCGCGCCGCTGTCTTCGCCGGTCGCCGCGTCGAGCGCCGCGATGTAGACGCTCTCCGACGGGAGGAACCCGGCGCTGCAATACGCAACGCCCTTCTCCACGACGATCCCGCTGCGAACCGGCCATAGCGAAATGAATTTTCCATTTGAGGGGACCCGGTAGTCCCGATCGGCCACGCGGCGCTTCCAGATTAAAGTCCCCTTCTCCGCATCCAGACAATAGACATGGCCGTCGTCAGAGCCGGCATAGACCTTGCCCTCGCTCCAGGTCGGAGCCATCCGCACCGGGGCTTCCGTAAAGAATGTCCAACGCCGCTCGCCACTCTCCGCGTCGACGCAGCACACGGAGTCCTCGACCGACGAGCCAAAGAAAACGCGTCCCCTGACGACCGCCACGTGAAACACCCGATCGAAATCCATGCGCGGTTTCAGGTCGACCTTCGGCGCGTTGTAAAAGTCACGCGGCGCCGGTCCGGGAAAGGCGCGCTGCGGAACGGAAGGCGCGCGATAAGTCCAAATCGGCTTGAGCCCATTCGGCGACAAGGATTCATCAGTCACCCCGCTGCGCCGAAAGTCATGCTGGTACGTCGGCCAATCCGCGCCCGACGCCCCCATGGGCGCGAATAAAAAAAGCAGGGCCAACGCCAAGGCAATTCGAAGGCCAACAGCAATCATTCGAAGCGCTGTGCCCCTTCTGCGCATGCGGGTCATCCCACCGTGCGCCGATGAATCCTGGGCGGGCTGGTTCGAGAATGGAAATGTTGTAGGGAGAGGTTGCACGCAGAAAGCGGCAGAGGACAGCCGCAGTCCATGACCTGTCGGACTGCCAACGAACTTTGGATTTCGCGATAGCGTCTTGGAGTGCGGCTGTCCTCTGCCGCTTCGGGGGACGACCGGGGCGATGCTCTTTCCCCGAAGCCACCCTCCGCGCACGACATGCCCGCACTGCCGTTGAATCCTTAAATTGACGCGCATGCGTCCGCGGGACCAGCCGCAGCAATGCGAGAAGTAATTTTCAAGATCCTTTCGGAGGGCGGCGTTTCTGCGGCTGGCGCTACGCTCACAACCGCGCTCCGGTCCAGAGACACGACCCGGGTCAATCAAGTTTTCACGCTCGGACACCCGCTGCATCGGATCATGATCCATCTCAGTAGTCATTCTTGGTCCGGTAGCCGATGGAAAGTTGGATCGGAAAATTGCAGCTGCAGCCGCCGCCGGATTCGGAGGCGAGGATCAGCCCATCTGCGGAAATGATCCCCAACCAGCAACTTGAGCGCAGCCCGCGCCACTCCGAAGTCTTGCCAGTCGTCAGATCCCAGACCTCGTCATTGAAATCGCGGTAATGCAGCAAGTTCGCCGCGCCCGTCAGCGTCGAGCACTTCCGACGGTCCGGTGTGTCGCCCAATTTCTTGCCGGTGCGCAATTCAAAATACTCCGGCTGGGCGATCAACTTGTCGCCGGCGATCACCGGATGCTGCACATGATGTCCGTGATCGGAGCGGCGCCACGGGTACTTGTTCCGCCAAAGTTCCACGCCGTCCTTCGCCTCGTAGACAAACAGATTGTAGGTCTTGTCCTTCGGCAGCGAACTTTGCACGACGACTGTGTCGCGCGCATAGCTGAGATAAATCGCCGTCGGCGTTTCGCCGTAATTCA
>JBLHKZ010000004.1:0-53565 GCA_047618185.1 Limisphaerales bacterium | reverse complement strand
AGCATGCGAAACAAAGCGCTGTGGGTGATGGACATGGCGATGTTGGGGCGGAAATAGTCGGCGCCCACCCGGCTGATTTCCTGCACGTATTTCCAGAGCTCGGGAACAGCGGCGTCCTTGAGTGGTTGCGCATTCAGCTCGCCGAGCCTGACCAGGTAGTGGTCCAGGTCTCGAGTCCATATCGTAGGCAGTTCTTGAACCCACCGAAAGCGCTCCCGCAAGGTCGGGATCAAGTCGGGAAGTTCTTCCAGGGAGCGAAGGGGAAAGGGGGATCGGTTGAGATAAAGCTCCACGGCGTTCTGATCGCCATAAATATAGTGCCCGTGCGAGCTGAACCATTTGCCGTCGAAGGCTGGAAGGCCCATCAGATTAAACGAAAACCGGAGGGACTGATGAAATCCCGCCTCGACCAGATCCCAGGACATGGGAGAGATCGCATTGGGAAAGCGCTCGGCCGATTCTTCGCGAGTCCAGCGCGCCGGAATGGCGGTGATGGGTCGGGATTGCAAGAGCTGTAACTGCCCTTCGCAGAACGCCCATTCAATGTCCTGAGGAAACGAGAGGAGCTCCTCCACGTTCCCAATCAACTCCACGATTTGATGCAGTTGGCGCTGGTCCAGGCAAGCGGCGCGCCGGGCGGAATCCTTGACTTTCATTTCCATGACGCCGCCGGCTTTTGTCCCGACGATCTGGATCTGTTTGTCAGCGATCATCGACTTGGTGAGTTCCCGCGTGGACTTGTCGATTTCGAAGTGATCCACCTCTGTTTCGCCGCCGACCACGGATTCGCCCAGGCCGTAGTTGGCGTCGATAACGACCTCGTTGAGATTGCCCGAGACGGGATTCAAGCTGAAGGCGACGCCCGCAATCTCGCTCGGAACCATGGTTTGAATGACGACCGCCATCGCTGCGGAGGCTTGATCAAATCCGCGCTGGCGGCGGTAGGCGACTGCCCGTTCGGACCAGAGCGAGATATAGCACTTCTTGACGGCCTGCGGGATTTCGTCCGCACGGCAATTGAGAAAGGTTTCATGCTGGCCGGCGAATGCAGACCCGGCGAGATCCTCCAGCGTCGAAGAGGAGCGAACGGCAAACCGTTGTTCGCTTCCAGTGGTTTGATATTCCCGATTCAGGGCAAGCATCACTTCGTCCGGCAACGGCAACGCTTCCAGTCTCAGGCGGAGTTCGTGGATGTGCTCCCGGAATGCGTCAGATGAATCGGGTGGGAACTTGCTGGTGAAGCTGCGTATGGAGGCGTCCTGCTGAATAAATGCCTCATAGGCGGTTGTGGTGAGGATTTGTCCACCGGGGACCGGGAACTGGTTCTGCGTAAGATTCGCCAGATTGGCGCCCTTGCCGCCGGAGGCGTGGACGTCTGTCGCAGTGGGATCCAGGAAGTTCAGGAATGTTTTCATGATGGAGAAATGTGTGTTGGTTCGAGTTGGGGGCGGTTGGAGATTTGCCGGCGGCGTTGACCGCGGTTCGAAGGGGCGGCTGTGCAAGCCCGGCTTCGGGATCTGAGAGCGGCCAGGTAAACGGCCGCGAGCGCCAGATATGTCCCGGCAAGCAGATCAATGACGTAGTGGTAACGGAGGAAGACCGTGGCGAAATACAGCAGTCCGACGAATGGCAGCGCCCACCAGCCGCGTTTCCGACCGAGGTGGATTTCCATGACGCACAAATAGAGGGAGGCTCCGATATGCAAGCTGGGCATGGCTCCATGCGGGCCTCCCACGCTGTCAACGGACTTCACGATCAAACCATAAACAACGCCTCCCTGCAGTGGGCTTTCGAACGCGCCCGCCAGAAAATCGATTGGCCCCTTGGCGGGAAGGAAAAGATACCCCAGAAAACTCAGGCCGTAGATCAGAGCGAAGCCGTCCAGAAAACGTTCGCGATCCGGGCCGCTTCTTTTCAGCAGGCCGTTCATGATTCCCAGGTGCAGAAATGGAATGAACAATCCATAGATCACGGACATGACCTCCACCCTGGCTGGCGTCGCCAGGGGTTCCAGAACAAGAGCAGGGGAATGGCCCAAAAAGAGCGCCTGGTCCAACTCATTGAGCCAGGCGTCGGCGGACCACGGTATGGCGGCGAACGCGACGTGGGCGAGGCTGCCGTAGAGAATGAACATCATCGCGATGACAGCTGCCGGACGCGCCCATGCCACCCAGGGGCTTCGTTCGCATTGTGTCATCCGAAGAGACAGACCGAGGAATCCCGCTTCCAGAAGAAGGTGTTGAATAAGCGCTCCCTCGACTGGCGCTCCTAGAACCGCTCCGACGCCGAGCGTGAGGTTGATCACGGTCAGGATTGCCAGCGTTATCTGATCCGCCAGCGGAGACACTTTCAACCACTTCTTGAATTGATCGGTATTCATGAATCAGGATTCTTGTGTCGCTGGCGTGTGGCTTGAAGCGAGGGCGCCCGTCGTGGAGGGCGCGGAAGGCTTCACGGGCCTCCCTCCCAATTGTCGCGACAAGTTCGCTTGCAAGGACAGCGCCTCCGCTTTCGATTCGGGATGGCGAAACTCGTTGTGCAGCGCGATCCACAGTTTCTTGAAGCGATACCAACTCTTCAGCCCTAGCAGCGTAACGCCGAGATAGATCAAGGGGCCTGCCCAGCCAAGTAGCGCCCAGCAGGCTGACAGCATCATTGGAATCCAGATCGCGAACGCCGGCGCCGCTGCCAGGATGCGCCAGAGGGAAACCACGTTCCGGTCATCTGCAAATCGCCGACCCGCCATGCAGGAAAGAGCCAGCGGTAAACAATTCAGGAGGCCGGCGGCGGCGACTCCGGGGAGGAGGAGGAGGAAATAGGCGAGGTAGGGAAGCCCGCCTCCCAGGCAAAAAAGAGGAACGCCTTGATGACGCTTGAGAGCGCGAAATTGGGACTGTTGATCAAGCTGAGTCAAGGCTTCTTCCAAGTCACGTGACGGGTCCTTTTCGAGGGCTTTGAGGGCGCGATGGCAGGAGAGATTCGTTCCCAACGTGGCGCCATAGGCGAGGCTTTCGATGCGTTCCAGACGATCCTGCGATTCCACGTTGATCCCGACGCTTTCCATCGCGACGGCAATTCGCTCCTTGATGGCATTCAGGCGTTTTCGTGGCGTGGTCGTCATGTCGAACGACAGGGGGATCGGATTCCCGACAATCACTTCCACCTGGCTTCGAAATTGATCGGGCCCTTCGTAGGTGATGCCCACGGGAATCACCTGAAGAGCGCTCCCTGCTTCCACGAACTGGTGGATCAGACGCGCGGCTCCGCTACGAAAGGGAAGATGCCTGGGACCCAGACTGCTCGTGCCCTCCGGGAAGATGAACAACCGTCCGCCCGAGGTCAGAACCTTGCGGCATTGGCGCATGGCCTTTTGATTAACCTGCCGGGCATCGGGAAAGCGCTCGCGATCCTTGTCGCGAACCACTTCGATGCCGTCAAAAAACGGGCGGCCAAGATGGGTCTTCAGTTGTCTGGAGAGCATGAAAACCGATGGAGGCAGGACGGAATTGTAGACGAATCCATCCACGGCGCCGTTGCGGTGCAGCCCCAGGAACAGAACGGGGCCGGTTTGAGGAATGCGCTCCTCGTGCCGCAAGTGGACGCCTTCGAAATAGACTCGGGTTAGAAAACTGTGTCGTCTCCGATGCGCCAGGCTGGGTTGGGGCTGTTGAGGTAGGGCGTCTTGTTTCGCCGGTTCTTTCATGCCGGCAACTTACGCAGGCGGTCCTGATTTTAAGAAATCGACAATAAACGCCGGACTATCGATGAGAGTGATGAAGCGGGCGGGATTGTTGCCCTTGTTCGGCAAGGATTTGGTTCTCATTTTTGCCGCATGTCCCTGTGCGTGGAATCGCATAGGGAGAATCCACGGCCACCCTAAAACCATCGACAATCCGCGTCGGCTTGCCGGATTATCGGAACGAAGAATTATGAAATTAAGAACCGGAGTAGAAATTTTACTGGGACTAATGTTGGCGCTTGGCAGCCAGGCGGCGACGGCGTCTTCGCTGAAGGCGGGGAAACCGAACATCGTCATGCTATTCATCGACGACTGGGCATGGAACGGAAGTCCCATTCGCATGGATGACGAGATGCCCAACTCGCAAATGCCCGTCGTTCAGATGCCAAATCTTGAGAAGCTGGCGCGCGAGGGGATGAAATTCCGCAATGCCTATTCTGGCGCGCCGCAGTGCTCACCGTCGCGCGTTTGCCTGCAGACCGGGAAGTCGGCGCCGAGATCCGGTTACACGGTGTTCCTCGGCAAGACTCGGGATTCGCACTACGACACGAGACGGCAGTATCAGAAGCTGCCGCTGGTTCCCAACGTTTCCGATCTGACCATCGACAAGGACGCAGTCACGATTCCGGAGGCATTGAAACCATTGGGTTATGCCTGCGCACATGTCGGTAAGTGGCACATGGGCGGCGATCCGGGAGAGGAGGGGTATGCGCTGCACGATGGGAACACCAACAACGACCCGGGGAACACGGTGGGCAAAGTCGCTCGCCAGCCGAAGAATCTGACCGACCCTAAACTGATGTTCAGCGTCACTAAGCGCGGAATCGGATTCATGAGAGATCAGGTCAAGGCCAAGTCTCCTTTCTATTTGCAGATTTCCCACTACGCGATGCACGAAGGCCGGGAATGCCTGAACGCGACCCGCGCGAAGTATGTGAAGCATCCCTTGGTGCAGGCCTATTACAAGAAGGTCCGAAAGAACGCGGCGACCATCAACCGCAAGCAGGACCCTGCGATCTGGCTGGGGATGGCGGAGGATCTGGATGGCCGCATTGGCGCGGTTTTGAAGGAGATCAAGCGACTCGGCATCGAGGACAACACCTACGTCATCGTGGTCGCCGACAACGGGTATCGCCACAAGTTCTTCCCGGGATTCACTCAGCCCTTGCATGGAGCCAAGTGGTGGGCCTGGCAGGGCGGACTTCGCGTTCCGATGATCGTCAAGGGGCCGGGCGTCAAGGCGGGCGCGGTGTTCTCAGAGAACGTGGTCAATTACGACTTCCTGCCTACCTTTGTCGAATGGGCGGGCGGCAATCCGAATTCGTTGAAGGACATTGACGGCGTCAGCCTGGCCGGCTACCTGCACGGCAAAGAACCGGACGAGACATTCCGAAATCGCTTCCTCTATTTTCACTATCCCCACTACCGCGCCACCATGCCGCACTCGGCCATTGTATCGGGCGCGCGGAAAGTCATGCACTTTTACGAACGGCCGGATGTGCCGATGCTCTTCGATCTGCATGCGGATGAGGGCGAGGTGGAGAACATCGCCGCGAAACATCCTGAAGAGCACAAGAGACTTTTTGGCGAGATGACGCGCTACTTCAAACAGGTGGGCGCGCGCATTCCCAAAGTAAATCCGGATTACGACCCCGAGTTCTACAAGCAAACCAAGGAATACGAACAGCGCATGGCCTGGGGGCCTTTCAAGGGACGGCGCGCACTGGATGAAGATGAGAAGTAAAGCTGGCGGATGCGTCTCTTCCCCGGTCGATCGCTTTACGGCTGCGACTGACCCTTCACCTCGGCGATAAGCAAGCTGTTGCCATCGGGATCGCTGAACGACGCGATTCTTCCCCAGCCTTCCGCGTTGACCTCCACCTCGACGGAGTTGTTTCGAAGTTCCTCGACTGCGGAGTCAAAGTTTGGGTAGGCGAGGCCGATGGAAATGTTTGTGACACAGACTGTTTCAGCCGATGCGGGATGCAGCCCAATATCCATGTTGGGCGCGGAGATCTCCGCGTCATGGTCGCTGTAACGTTGTTTAAACTCCATTCCCAGGACGCTGTGGTAGAACGCGTGCGATTAACGGGGGGTGGCGCATTAGAGCTGGAGAGAGGCCGGCGACGATACAATCTCCGGGCTTTCAGCCCGGGCTTTCGTTTTCGGCGTCGACCGAATAGCATTGCCCTTCCGCTTCACCCGGCGAACCCGAAATCAAAAGTGACACATCCAGGAACCAAGGATCTGCATCCCCGCAATCGTCACGGCGGCCGCTACGATTTTCCCGCGCTGATCCGGTCCTGCCCTGGACTGGAGGCCTTCGTCGTGGCCAATCCGGCCGGAGACGACACCATCAATTTCGCCGATCCCGAAGCGGTCAAGATGCTCAATCGGGCGCTGCTCGTTCGCCACTACGGAATCACTCATTGGGATATCCCCGCCGGCTACCTTTGCCCGGCCATTCCCGGCCGCGCCGAGTGCCTGCATCGACTGGCGGACTTGCTGGCCGAGGACAATGAAAACGAGGTCCCCCGCGGCCGGAGAGTGAAGATTCTCGAAATCGGCGTCGGAGCCAACTGCGTTTTTCCCATTATCGGGGCGGCCGAATACGGCTGGAAATTCGTCGGCTCGGACATCGATCCGCTCTCCGTGCGTTGGGCACAGGAACTCGCGGCCGGAAACCCGTCCGTGAAGAAAAACATCGAGTGCCGGCTACAGGCGAAGCCCGCCAATTTTTTCAAGGGTGTTGTCAATGCCGGAGAGAAATTCGCCCTGACTCTTTGCAATCCGCCCTTTCATGCTTCGAAGGAAGCGGCCAAAGAAGGCACGATGAGGAAGCTGCGAAATCTCGAGGGAAAGCAGCCGGCCGAAGCAACTCTGAATTTCGGCGGCAGCGACGGTGAACTTTGGTGTGATGGCGGCGAGTTCGCCTTCGTCACTCGGATGATTCGCGAAAGCGCCGAGATGCCGGAGGCGAGCGCCTGGTTCACGACGATGGTCTCGAAACACGAGAACCTCCTCGGAATTCGCAAGGCTCTCAAGGTGGCCCGAGCCTGCGAATCGCGAACAATTGAGATAAGCCTCGGGCAGAAACAAAGTCGGATCGTGGCCTGGTCTTTCCAGGCACGGGAGCGCCGAAGATCGGCGTTCACTGCGGATCGACCCGTCGCCGGCAGAAAATGAAATCAGAGGAGAGCAAACCTTCGCGATGGAATTCAACTGAACCATTCGCGTTCGGACGACAAACGGAGTTGTCCGTGGAAAATGACATGCGTCCTGATCCGCAGACACCAGTTGCAATTTGTCGCAGAACAGTAGAATCTCCACATCGCTCGTAATGCGGAAACTTGTATCGATCTGATTTATGAAAACAAAAACGTTTTTCAAACTTCTCCTTGCCGCCTCCCTGACCCTCGCAGTTGCCGCTTCGGCCGGCGCCGGTGAATTGGGCATGAAAGCCCCAGCTTTGAGCATTACGCACTGGGTCAAGAATGGCCCCGTGACTCTCAAGGACGGCGTGGGCGAGAAGATCTACGTCGTCGAGACGTGGGCAACATGGTGAAGTCCATGTGTGTTGGCGGTCAGCCATCTTACAGAACTGCAGAACAAATACGCGGCCAAGGGAGTTCAGATCATCAGTATTACTGATGAACATCCCGACTTCATCTCCAGCTTCGTCAAGCGGATGGGCGACAAGATGGATTTCACCGTCGCCTGCGATACATCCCGCAAGACCTATAACGCCTATATGGGCGGGTTCAATCAGAGGGGCATCCCTCACGCGTGGGTGATCGACAAGACGGGGAGAATTGTCTGGCACGGCCACCCCATGAATGAGCTTGAGGATGTGCTCAAAGAGGTCATCGCCGGGACCTGGGATATTGCCAAGGGCAAATGGCTGGAGGAGGGCATGACGTTCTGGAACAAGAACCAGGAGCGTTATTTCGCTGCGCTGAGCCAGGGCCAGAACACGCCAGAAATTCGCAAGCTCGGCGAAACGCTCGTCGAAAAAATCGACGGCATTCCGGTTCTGCTCAACACGCTTTCCTGGTCATTGTTGACCGACGACGGATTGAAAGTTCGCCACCTCGATCTCGCGCTCAAGGCCGGCAAACGGGCCTACGAAGGCACCAACGGCATGGACACCGGGATGACGGACACCTACGCCCGCGCGCTCTACGACACCGGCGATAAGAAGAAGGCGATCGAAGTTCAACGGGAAGCGATTAAGCAGGCCGATGAGGACGATCGTGAGGACTTGCAAGAGACCCTCAATCGCTATCTGTCCGGCAAATAAGCGCCTCGCTGGTTTCGGCCAGATTCTCCAGCGCCAATGGCTTGTCCGGCGACGGGGGAATTCCGATTCAATGCTCGAACGAAATTGGGCAGGAAAATTGAATGCCGCAGATGTTGAACATTTCCAATTGTCTGACGTCGTTATTTCAATAGATTCTCGAATCACTAGCTTATGAAGAAATTATTGCGCCACAGACTGTCGAGCCTGACGCTCGCTCTCGCTGCCTTCTCCCTGACAACCGTGACCGGTTTCTCCGCGGAAAAAGAGCCGTCCTCAAAGCAGGAGAAATTCGTGAAGCCATCGGAAGCGGATCTGAAGAAAAAGCTGAATCCGCTGCAATTTTACGTCACTCAGCAGAACGGCACGGAGCGGGCGGGCACAGGCGAGTATGACAAGCACTACAAGCCGGGGATCTACGTCGATATCGTGAGCGGCGCGGCCCTGTTCAGCAGCCTGGATAAATACGACTCCGGTTGCGGATGGCCGGCCTTTACGCGGCCCATTGACAAAAAGTCACTCGCCTCGAAGGAGGATCGTTCCTACGGCATGGTCCGCAACGAAGTGCGCAGCAGCAAGGCCGACAGCCACCTGGGACATGTCTTCCCCGACGGACCCAAGGCACAGGGCGGATTGCGCTACTGCATCAACTCCGCCTCGCTCAAGTTCGTGCCGCTCGCCGAAATGAAGGCGAAGGGATACGGCAAGCATCTCAAGTCGTTCGAAACCGCGAAACTTTGGCCCATCAAGAATACGGCATCCACCGGCAAACGGGAGACCGCCATCATAGCGGGGGGCTGCTTCTGGGGAATGGAGGATCTCCTGCGAAAGGTCGAAGGCGTCATTGACACCGAGGTGGGCTATTGCGGCGGCGAGAACGCCAACGCCACCTACCGGAATCACCCCGGACATGCCGAAGCTATTCGCGTCGTCTACGATCCTTCCAAAACCTCGTTCAAGACATTGCTGGCCGATTGGTTCTTTCGCATCCACGACCCGACCACCTTGAATCGACAGGGCAACGACGTCGGGACCAGCTACCGAAGCGCGATCTTCTATCAAAACGACGAACAGAAAAAGACCGCCCTGGCCGTGATCGCGGAAGTGCAAAAATCAGGCCGCTGGAGCGGGAAGATCGTCACGACCGTCGAGCCGGTGAAAAACTGGTCGGACGCAGAAGCGGCGCATCAGGACTACCTGAAGCACAACCCGGGCGGTTACACCTGCCACTGGGTGCGTCCCTGGAGCGAGAAGAAGTTGCCCTACAGCTTCAAGTAGGGCGTTTGCCCGATCTTGTTTCAGGCTCCGATGTCCCCGGCGCGGAACTTGCGCGCCAGACCCGCTTGCGTTCCCAGCCCGGCGCCAACTTGGACACGGCTGTCGCTCCCATTTTTTGAGCGGCCAAAACGTAAGGGCATAAGGCGTCGATTACCAATGACCCCAGCCCGGATTCAGACGTTACCGATTGCAGACCATCGCAGGGCGCTCAAGGCGGTGTTTTCACCGAGGTCTTTTTCTTCCGGATGAGTTCCTGATGCTGTTTTTCGGTCACTTCACAGACAGCGGCTTTTCCAGGAAACTTCGGCCGTGCGATCTGATCGGACCAGGATCGCGCCGGTTCCACAGCGACGGAAGTTTTTGACGCCGAACGGGTAGGAGTTCAGGTAGCCGCCGGGATCGCTCTGCATCTTGAGCGCGATCGGCCGCCACAGCGTCACGAAGCCATCCACCTTCCAGAAGGTTCAGTGTTTCTGAAAGACCTGATCGTAATTCAAGGTGATGCGATCGCCGGTCACGGAATACTGTGGACGATTTCGCTTGTGAAAGGGTCGGGCCGATAATTGAAGAAACCACATTGCACTCAACCCAACTCCGGCAGTTCTCCTGTGCTTTCGTTGAAGCTGTCGATGTCGTGGCCCATGCGTTTTAGGATGGAGAGGTAGAGGTTGCAGAGGCGGGTGTCTTTCTCGTACTCGATGTGGCGGCCAGGTTTGATTTGGCCGCCGGCTCGTCCGGCGAGGAGGATCGGGAGATTGGCGCTGGTGTGGGAGTTGCCGTCGCGCATGTTGTTTCCAAATAGGATCATCGAGTTGTCGAGGACGGATCTTTCGCCTTCCTTGATTGCATGCAGCTTTTGCAGGAACTCCACGTATTTTCCCACGCAGTATTCGTTCGCGATCTGGTAGCCCTTCAGCTTCTCTTTACGGTTTGCGTGATGGGCCATGCCGTGGAGGCCTCCGCAGATCTTGTCCACGAAGGAGAAGTCGATGCCGCTGGAGCTGCGTCCCATCATGAAGCTGGCGACCCGGGTGCGGTCGGTCTGGAAGGCGAGGGTCATGATGTCGATCATCGTGCTCAGGTGCTCGTCGTGCGATTTCGCCCGGCCGGGTTCGGGGATGCGGCCCTCCAACAGGGACTTCGGAACGGGCCGTTGATTCTTTTCCGAGAATTCGAGTTTCTTCTCCAGGCTTCGCACGGAGGTCAGGTATTCATCGAGGCGATGTTGGTCATCCTGGGAGACCTTCTTCTGGAGGTCCTGAATGCTGCTGAGCGTCATGTCGATGACGCTGCGTGTGTCCCCGAGGCCGGAGATCTTGCCAAACAGGCGGTCAAAGGCCAGTCGGGGAAAGCGTTCCCTGGCCAGCGGGATGGTCGGGGTCAGCCAGGAGATGGAGTTTCCGTAGAGCTGCGTGATGCGTTCGCCGGTGTCGACGCCGGTCCACTCCGGTTCGGTGGAAAGCTCCAAGGAGGGCAGCAGCGTTTGGTCGGCCAATTTGCGAGCGGCGGCCTGGTCGACCGAGACGCCGCATTGAATGTCGCTGCCCATGCTTCGCTTGACGCCGGTGCCCACCAGGAAATTGGAGGTGCCTCCATAGTGCCCGCTGGTTGGGCGATCGCGGCCTTTCTTCAGGTCGTGATTGAGATTGGTCAGGACCAGGACCTCATCGCGGATGGGCTCCAGCGGTCTCAGGGTCTTGGACAACTTGTAGTCCGCGCCCGTCCCTTTCGGTGTCCATTCGAAGGGATTAATCCCGTTGGGCTGATAGATGACGCCGAAGCGCAGGGGATGCTTGGCGGCTTCCTTCTTGTCGACGCCCCATGACGTGGTTTCCAGCCACGGCAGGCCGAGGGTCACACCGGCGATTCCTTTGAGGGCGGTTCGGCGGTTCAAGTTCCAAGTCTTATTGTTTTGCATGGGGCTGGTATCCTTATTTGCGTCCTTCGACAATTACAGTGGAATGGGCAAGGGTGTTGGGGTGTCGCGAATTGCTCCGATGGAGATTGGCGACGGGATGTTTCCGGGGAGCGCGCGCGCCTCGCGTGCTGCGATTGGCGCCCTCGCCGATTGCAGTTGCACGTCCAAGTTTCATCGGCGCGTCGGTTGTATCGAGAACGTTCAGCCTTCCAAGGCGGCCCCTCTGACGTCTGAGATCCATCGTGCATCGAATGCTCCGGTCCGCCCCGCTCATAGGCGAGGCGCCAATGAGAGCACGCGAGGGCGCGTGCGCTCCCCTGAGGGTTTCCACACCATCGATCCCCAGGCGCTCCTTGGCAACGGCGACGGACCGTGAGTTCTCTTTCCGAGTCCTCCTATTTTGCATGAGCGAGGTATCCTTTCTCTCTGCGGTATCTAAACGGGTAGCTCTTGACGATGGCCGTGATCAGCGCGGAGAAGCGGTGGTCGTTCTCCTTCAAATCGGCGACGGCTTTCCGGATGACGCTTTCGTCGTAGTAATCGAGGCTGCGTCCGAGCGCGAAACCAAGGCTCTTCTGGGCCATCTGGTGCAGGAAGGCGTCCCGCTTTTCGGTTATCAAATATTTCTTTAAGCCGGGGAGCCCGCTCAGCTGGGGGCCGCCCTTCAATTCTCCGGTCGAGTCCACGGGTTGGCCGTTGTCCTCCTTGCTTCGGAAGCGGCCGATGGCGTCGTAATTCTCCAGCGTAAACCCAAAGGGATCGATGCGGTCGTGACAGACCGCGCAATTCGGATTCACGCTGTGGGAGGCCAGTCGCTTCTTCGTGGTCAGCGTCTTGTCGCTCAACTTGGCCTCATCGATTTCGACGCTTTCAGGCGGGGGCGGGACTTTGCTCCCGATCAGGTTTTCCAGGACCCATTGCCCCCGGATCACCGGGCTGGTTCGGTTTGGGTAAGAAGTCGCCACCAGCACGCTGCCCATGGCCGGAAATCCACCGCGTTGATTTGTGGTCAGCTCAACCTTCCGCATGTTGTCGCCTTTGACTCCGGTGATGCCGTAGTGCTTGGCTAGGGGCTCGTTGAGGAATGTCGTTTTCGAATCCAGAATCTCCAGGACGCTTTTGTCCTGCTTAACGAGATCATCAAAGGTCATCACTGCCTCTTGATACATGGCTTCTTTGAGTTGCTTGGTATATGCGGGAAAGAGTTTCGGGTCCGGTTCCTTCTCGGAAAGAATCTTCCGAAAGCCCAGCCACTGACTGGCAAACTCCTTAGCTAGGGAAAGGGATCGCGGATCCTTGAGCATGCGGCGAACTTGTTCCTCAAGGACTTTTTCGTCCTGCAATTTGCCCTTCTTCGCCAGTTGCATCAGGGTCTCATCTGGCATGGAGCTCCACAGGAAAAATGACAACCGGTTCGCCAGAGCGTAATCGTCGACCTGGCTGGCGTTTTGCCCGTTCTCCTCGTCTTCGATTCGAAACAGGAACTGCGGGCGGGTCAGCAGGTTTTGGATCGTTCGCTGCGCGGCCTTCTGGAAATCGTCGGTCAAGGTCATCGATTTGTCGTAGATACCGGCAATGATCTGGGCATCCACCAGGTTGATCGGCCGACGAAAGGCTTTGCCCGCGAAGGCGACCAGCTCATCCTTGATCCGGCCGTCCATTTCCGTCTGAAAGGCCTCGGCGGCCTTTCGCAGATCGTTCCACTGTTTCCGGTCCTTCTCCGAAAGTTTGTCGGGAGCCGCGCGATCTTTCTCCGCCAGATCCGCAATCGCCGGAAACTCCTCCTTCTTCGTTTTCACCAGATGCCCAAACTTCTTCTTCGTCACAAAGCTGAAGAAGGTTTTGATCGGCGTCCGCTTGGCATATTCGATTTCCTGCTTGATGGCGACGAGTTTCGCCTGGCCCTCCTTATCGAGAGAAACATCGATCATTTCCTTCGCGCCGGCGCTCTTGCCGTAGCCGACGAGTGACGAGTAGATCACCCACCATTTCTTAGCCTCTTCAACGCCGAAGTTCCCCGGCCCTCTGTAGAAATAGGAATGGGTGTGCTTGCCCTTCGGAAACGGGATATCCTTGTCGGACGCGTAAGCCTGGACAGATCCTTTGCCCTCGGCCGATTTCTCCAAGCCCATGGCGGCCTTGAATGACTTTGCGCCGGCCGGGAGCTTGAAGGAGAGCAGGGCGGGGGCCTCGATATAGAAACCGCGCTTGATCTCCGCCGATGCGGAGCTGGTGAAGGCTTTGCCGTCCGGAAGCTTCTCCCGGTGGATCGCGCCCTCGCCTTGATGCTCGATCAGCTCAAGATCTCCGAGATAAACCACGCTTCCATCCTTCAAGGTCACCTTTGGATCGTGCAGGACGATGCGATCAAATTCATGTCCGTCGCCCATGTCTCCGACGCTGAGCCACAATGTTTCCGAATTCTCCTTGATTGCTGTTTTCACCTCCATGCTGGGTTTGTTCATGTGGGCGGTGTGGAGAACGGCGAGTTGAACCTTGCCTGCAAAGTCGTCGTGAAATTCCTTGAGCTCGCCCTCCGTGACACTTTCCCGCCGGGCTTGGAGCTCCAGCCAGGGATCCAGGACCCATTTCCCATAGTGGCTTTTCCAGCGGCTGGTCTTGCTGTCCTTTTCCGCGTTGATGAAGGCGATCGCCCATCGGTAGAAAACGCCCGGCATCAATTTCTTTTCGATGGCGATGTCATAGATATCCCGATGGCTGGCCTCGGGATTCTCCAGGGCCAGTTTCATGGCCGGCATGAGGTAGGGCTTGTACTGCGTCCGGGGATTGTACTTGGGAAGTTTGTCGAAGAAGTCGTTGTAGAAGTTGGTCAACTTGCGCTCCGCCCGAACGAGGTAGGCCCTCGGCGGATAGGTCGGCGAGAGATCAGAGCTGAAGTTGATGCCTCTCGTGTAGCTCACATCGGCGTGACGCGAAATGTCCCGGGCCGCCTTGAAATACTTCTCCACCATGAGCGGGAGCATAGTCATGCCCTCGGCGTTATTGTCGAATCCCTCGCCGCCACCGCCATCGCCCGAGAAATACTGGGCAGGATTGAGATCGACTCCGGTCAGGTCGTGGATGGTGTTGTTGTATTCGGCCTTGTTCAGGCGGCGCAGGGAATGCTTCCCGGGATCCTTGACGGAATCATAATCGAATTCATCGATTGTCTTGCGGATCCATGATGTCAGCTTGGCGACTTCCTCCGGGGTTGGCCGGGACTTCCGGTCCTCGGGAGGCATCACGCCGGTTTCCACCTGATCGATGACGCTGAACCATTTCTGAAGGTGGATCAGGATATCCTTCTCGGTCTTGTAGGCCTCAAAATTCAGACCGCCCTTGCGCTTTTTGGCGCCGTGGCAATCGTTGCAGTGCTTCTTGAGAATCGGTTTGATTTCATCGAAGCCCTTTTGAAACTCGACTCCCGCTTGCAGGCGGGGCTGCGGGAACAAGCAAAGGATTGCGGCGCTGATTAGCGCCGTCGTACTGAAGCGGATTCGAATAGGTTTCAGATTCACGTTCAATTACCCAATGACATTGGGAACTGCTTTGCAAGCGCTATTGAGCGGACGGTTGATACCGGGGCACGATTACGAGTTGGGGAGCCAGTTCCCTTACGTTCCAAACCGTTCGAACGCTCCGTCCGGCAGGCTCATCTCCAACGCGTCGAACGCCTGGTCCACCTGCGCCACATTTCTGGCGCCGATCAGGACGCTGGTGACGTTCGTTCGCGTCAACGCCCATGCGAGCGCCAACTGAATCATCGACCGTCCGGTTTCATGGGCGAGAGTTTCCAGTTTTTCCAGGACCTCGTAGCCATGATCCGTGAAATAGATCGGCTGGTGCTCCGGAATCACATCGAAGCGACTGCCCTTGGGAATGTCCTGGCCTCGTCGATATTTCCCGCTGAGGAATCCTGCCGCGAGCGGACTATAGCTGATGACTCCGATGTTCCGGTCGGCGCACAAGGGAAGCAGGTCGGCCTCGATGTCCCGCTGCGCCAGATTGTAGGGAGGCTGGATGCTTTGAATGGCCTGCCCGCCGTCGTGGGCGGCGTGGATGAGCGCCTTGGCCAACTGCCATGCTCGCCAATTGCTGCAACCGATCGAACGCACTTTGCCCGCCGCAACCAAATCGTTCAGGGCTCCCAGCGCTTCGTCCAAAGGCGCGTCTTCAACCCAATGGTGCAGCTGAAATAGATCGATGCGATCCGTTCGCAGACGTTTGAGGCTGTCTTCGGCGGACCGCAGAATGTGATTACGGGTCAGGGTTCCATTCACCTTTGTTGCCAGGACGATCCGATCCCGGCAGCCTCGATCGGCCATCCATCGCCCCAACACGGACTCCGATGCCCCGGCCGCATAGGCCGCTGCCGAATCGAACAGGTTTATCCCGCGGTCGACCGCGCGATCCAGGACCTCGAATGAAGTCTGTTCGTCAATCTCCCGGCCGAAGGTCACGCACCCCATGCCGATGGAGCTGACGGTGAATCCGGTGATTCCCAGTTGGCGATTCTCCATTTTTCTCAAAAACAAATGCGGCCGGTGGATAGGGTCATTTGAGGGAACGACGACTCGGCTCGAAGCGCGAAGACAAGAGGTCGCAAAACAAAGCGGGCCGTTTCGTCGTCGGCCGGGCATCGCGTAGCGCGAATTGCGAGGAATTCCAATTGCGGAAGCCGCGGGAGACGTTTCATAGCCGCGGGGAAATCAGTCGGCCAGGGGCTTCATCCTGATGTTCTTCACGAGCACGACGCTGCCGGGATCGTGGGCCTGGATGCCGAACGTGCCGCTGGAGAGTTTCCTTTTACCGCCGCGATCGGCCTCCTCCTCGTACCGGACAACCGTCTTGCCGTTCACTTTGGTCTCAACGGATTTCCCGCGAACGATGATCTCGTAGCGGAACCATTCGTTGTCCTTGGCAGGCGCTTCGAGATGGTTCTTCACGATGTAGACGCTGCCCGTCTTGATCGGATCGTATTGGGTCATGTTGATCTGCGCCTCATGTCCGCCGGGCCAGCCCTTGTCCTGATACTTCGTGTGGAAAAAGATGCCGCCGTTCGCGCCGGGCTTCGTCATAACATCGGCGATAAAGTGAAAGTTTTTGGCGTTCTTGGCTTTGGCGTCGCCATCGTAATAGACCATTGAAGGCTCGCCCTGGCATTTGATCGCCCCGTCCTCGACGGTGATGCTCTTTGGGTTCCACAGGTCGATCTTCCAGCCGGAAAAGTCCTTGCCGTTGAAGAGCAGGATCCAGCCGTCCTTCTTTTCTGCATCGGTGAGGGAGTTGTCCGCCTGGGCGACGCCCGCCCAGAGAGCGACCAGGCCGAGGATTAGGAGTTTGCTTGGTGACATGGTGTGTTGAATTGTGCGCTTTTGAGAATTTGTTCAGAGAGATAGGGCGGACACCATCGCCGGTTCTCCCGGTTCTGTTAACCAAAAAGCGCGCCCGGGGCGCGCGGAGCTTACGCCTGCTTCTCTTTCCTGGAAAACGGTCTCAGCCCAAGAAGCATCTCCGCTCTCTCGGTGAGAGGTTTGCTGGCTAACTCCAAGTCGGTGTGCTCAGCGAGGGCGCTCTTGACGAGGGCATAGACGGTTTGGCGGTCTTGACTGGTATCGATTTCAACGCACTTGTTCTTGCTCTTGAAGAGTTCAACAGTGGGCAGAGTCTCCTCCTTGAAGGTGTCGTATCTCAGCTTGATGCTCTCAATGTTGTCGTCAATTCTGCCGGTGAAATTGGCGCGGCCCAGGATGCGCTTCTCCAGAACTTCGTAGGGGCACTCAAAGTACAACATTTTGGGGAGTTCAGTCTCCCTGTCGAAGATCTGATGCCATCCTTCCAAATTGTTCAGGGAGCGGGGGAAACCATCCAGCAGGAAGTTATTTCTTCCCGTCGTTCTGGCGGTGTTCTCCATCGCGTCCTTGAGCAAAGGCATTGTGATTTCGTTGGGCACGAGCTTTCCGGCGGCGATGAACTCGTCGATGTTCGCGGCGGTCGGCCCGCCGGCTTCACGCGCGGCGCGGAGCAGATCTCCCGTGGACAGGTGAGTCCAGCCGAGTTGTGACTCGGAAAGCTCGCACATGGTTCCTTTTCCTGTGCCGGGTCCTCCGAGAACGAAGACGACGTTGGGTTTGGGGCAGGGCTGCCTTGGGTCGAAGTGGTGGATCACGACTCTGGGAGCGGGCGCCACTCCCTTCTTGTAGACGTGCCATTCTGCTTCCGTGGGCGGCAGTTCGTCCTCACTGGTGAAATCATAGGCGAGATGACCATCCAGACGGCAGATTCTCCAGGAGGTGTAGGTGTTGGAGTAAGAGAGAGCCGGGCTTCTCGCGGATTTGCCATCGGCGCGATCCCACGCCATTTTGCCGTTCCAGTAGCCGAGACTTGAGACGGTTCCCGATTCAGATTCAGCGGGCGGCGCGGTTGAAGGAACGAAGAGGCCATCCACTTCGGGGAGCCCGGATCCGGACACTTCGATAAAGAGGGTGTTTGGTTTGAGCTCGCTTGTTTCGGCCATGATATCGGTTGCTGACAGGTTGCTGCTTCGGTGAATGCGTTCGCCTTCGGACGTGAGCGCGTTGGTCGGGGCGAGGTTTCCGTTTGTTCGTTTTTCGATCGCTGTATGTCTTCAGCCCTTGCGGCGATATCCGCAGCATCATGGTTTCTGAAGGAATGTGTCAATGTCACAGCGACAAGCGCGATCAAGAGTGCGGGCGATCCAGATGAGCGCTCCCGGTCCCTGGAGGAAATGGGGCGCATCTCGATTTTCCGAAATGTCGACCACGACGAAAGTGTTGCTGGCCCACCGGCTTTTGAATTTCTTTGGCAACTCGAGCCACCGCCCCAATTGCCATTGTTTGATTCTCTCTGTGTCATCAGAATCTGAACTGCGCCCGAGAAAATGTCGGCGTCCAAATTTGGATTGCCATCCACACCGGACGGCTTGATAAAACGGTTCTCCAACATGAATGCATTCAAAGCCATCCTCGCCCTTGTTTTCGCCGCCAACCTGGCCAGCGCCGCCGACACCCGTCCCAATATTCTCCTCGTGATGGCGGACGATCAGGGATATGGCGACGCTGGCTTTACAGGCCATCCCTTCGTCAAGACGCCGCATATGGATGCGATGGCCAAGGCCGGCGTTGTCTTCAATCGTTTCTATGCCGGCGCCCCCGTCTGTTCGCCGACTCGGGCCAGCGTCATGACCGGGCGCACACCGATGCGCACGAACGTTCCGAATCACGGTCACTACATGCGCCCTCACGAAGCGACCGTCGCCGAGGCCTTGAAAGGGGCAGGTTATGTGACGGGCCATTTCGGCAAATGGCATATCGGCTCAGTGCAGGCCGACAGCCCGACCAGCCCGGGCGGAGCGGGCTTTGATGAATGGTTGTCCGGACTCAACTTCTTCGATGTCGATCCCTACCTGAGCCGCAACGGCAAGTATGAGCACATCAAGGGACAAGGCTCCATCATTAGCATGGACGCCACGATCGACTTCCTGAAAAAGCACAAGGATGGCGCCAAGCCGATGTTCACCGTCACCTGGTTCCCCTCGCCGCATGGACCTTTCAAGGAAACGCCGGTCGACTTTCCCGGCGGCAAAGATCTTTACAAGCAGGCCGGGAAGAACCGCGGCTATTACCTGGAGATCACCCTGTTGGATCAGCAACTCGGCAAACTGCGAAAGAGCCTTCGCGACCTGGGCATCGCCGACAACACGCTCGTCTGGTATTGCAGCGACAACGGCGGGCTGGTGAAGGAAACGTCCGGCGGCCGCGACAAAAAAGGCAGCATCTACGAGGGCGGCCTGCGCGTTCCGGCGATTCTGGAATGGCCGGCCAAATACTCGCCCGGCGCTATCGACACACCCGCTTGCGCAACCGACATCTACCCGACTCTCCTGAAAATCGCCGGAGCCAAGGTTGCGCATCAACCGCGCCTCGACGGCATCGACCTCGCCGACATTATCGCCGGCCAGCAGACTCAGCGTCCCGCGATGGGATTCTGGCATCACCACACCACGGGGCAGGGCACCTACAGCGACCGCCTCATCAAACAACTCATGGAAGCCCAACAGGCCGGCCAGCCAAACCCGCTGCCCGAACGCATCCTCAAGAACGTCGAACAATTCCCGAAGTTCACCCGCGGAGACTACAACGGCCACGCCGCCTGGACGGACTGGCCCTGGAAGTTTCATCGCATCCAAAAGAACGGCGCTGTGACCACCGAGCTCTACCACCTCGTCAACGACCCGATGGAAGCCACGGATATCTCCGGAAAAGAAAAAGCCCGCGCTCGCCAAATGCAACAGGCCCTGGAGCAATGGCAGTCCTCCGTTTACGACAGCTGGGAAGGCAAAGATTACGCGGGGAATTGAACGGCCTTCAGCAGGAAGATTTTCAGTTGAAGGGAACGGGCGTTTTGCGCGCCACTGGGTTTTTGATTGGAGTCCCCGGCCAAATGAGGCTTGATGCGCGTTCCAATTCCGGGCCGATCAGCCAGGTCCGCGCAGGGACTGCCGCATGGACAAAATACTATCCAGAACGCTTGGCATGGATGTGTCGAAGCTCGATGAAATCGAGAAGCAGAACGTGCTGTCGAGATTGCTTGGCCGTCTTGCGCACGAGATTCGCAATCCTTTGAATTCGCTCAATATTCACGCTCAATTGTTGGAGGAGGATTTAGTCGCCAAGATTCCGGACCGGGCTCGAGAATTTTCGGGTCGGCTGGAGATCATTCAAAGCGAGATTCGACAGTTGGAGAAAACCGTGAGCCAGTTTGTCCATTTGTCGGGGCCGTCCAATCTGGATCTTGCCTCGGTCTCGCCAGGCGACGTCGTCAGCCAGGTTGCAGAATTGCTGGGCCCTGAGGCGGGGCGGGAGGACGTGACGCTGGAGGTTCGGAGCGTGGGCCCCTCGGTTTGGATTGAAGCAGATGCCTCGCAGTTGACGCAGGCGTTGATCAATTTGGTGATCAATGCGGTGCAGGCTGCAGCCCGGCCTGGTCGGGTTGAATTGACGATCGATTCGGAAGTTGAGGGGCATGTGGACATTCGTGTTTGCGACGATGGACCGGGAATTCCCGAGGAGATTCGCCGATGTATTTTTGAGCCGTTTTTCAGTTCCAAGAGTGAAGGGTCGGGGATTGGACTCTGGATTGCGCGGCAGGTGGCCGTCGCTCACGGGGGAAGCCTGACAGCTGCGAATACGGAATTGGGCGGAGCTGTGTTTGTCCTTCGATTGCCAAAACCCGCGCAACCGGATCATGGATAGATCGAAGATCGACATCCTTGTCGTCGATGACGAACGCGCGCTTGCCTCCGGGATGCGAGAGGCCCTGGAGCGGGAGGGGTATTCGGTCGAGGCTGTGTTTGATGGCGCTTCCGCGATCGAGCGCTGTAAGGTCAAGTTGTTCAATCTGGTGATTTCCGACGTGAAGATGCCGGGCATTTCGGGGCAGGCCCTGTTGGCCAGAGTGAAGGAGATCAGCTCCGATACCCTGGTCATTCTGATGACCGCATACGGAACCGTGGACGCCGCTGTGGGGGCCATGAAGCACGGAGCGCACGATTACCTGACCAAGCCGGTCGATGTGAAGCGCATTCGAAGTCTCGTGGAGCGGGCGCTGGAGTTTCAGGCGGTGGTCGCGGAAAATACGGAACTGCGTTTGCGGCTGAAGAAGCGTTCCGAGCCGAGCCCGCTCGTGGGCGTTAGCGGCCCCATGCGCGATGTCGAGCGGATTATTGACGAGGTCGCCGCCAGCGACATCACCGTGCTGATCGGAGGCGAAAGCGGCACCGGCAAGGAAATCGCGGCCACGGCGATCCATCTTCGAAGTCTGCGTCGCGAGCAGCCGTTCATCACCCTGAATTGCGCGGCATTGCCGGAGAATCTTCTGGAGGCGGAATTGTTCGGTCATGCAAAGGGCGCGTTCACCGGAGCGGTTGCCGAGCGCAAGGGCCGGTTTCAGATGGCCCACAAGGGCACCTTATTCCTCGATGAAATAGGCGACTTGTCGGCGAAAGGCCAGGCCGACCTGCTGCGTGTGCTGGAGGATGGATTGTTTTGCATGGTCGGCGGGACGGAAACGATCCATGTCGATGTCCGAGTGGTCGCGGCTACGAACAAGAACCTCGAAAACGCAGTGAAGGAAGGCGCCTTTCGGGAGGATTTATTTTATCGGCTTCAGGTGGTTCCCATCGTCATGCCCCCGTTGAGGGAGCGGGGCGAGGACGTGCCGCTGTTGTTGGAGAGTTTTCTGGCGCACTTCGCCGCGAAGCACAAGCGGGCCGCGAAGCGACTGTCCGTGGAAGCCATGGAGATCTGCGTCCGTTACCCCTGGCCTGGAAATGTGCGGCAATTGCGCAACACGGTGGAGCGCATGATGTTGACCTGTCACAACGCCGTCATTGCCCCGGAGAGCCTGCCGGACTTCCTGCGTGATCATGACCAGACTGCGGAAACCTTCACGGTTCGTCCGGGCATGTCATTGGCGGATGTCGAGAAGTTGTTGATTCGTAAGACGCTTGCGCATGTGACCTCCAACCGTGAGAAGGCTGCGGAGACACTGGGCATCAGTCGTCGCACTCTGCAATACAAGCTCAAGGAGTACGGCATCGATTGAATTGGAAACCGGGAGAATGGCCGCGAGACTCTTCCTTTCACTGCCGGCCTGTGTTTCACGACGCTTAGCGGGCCGCCGCCTTGTGCTTGCGTGTTTGCGCTGTCGAACGCGGTCCTGAAAAGCATGCCCGATGTTTGCGGCGCAACACGCAATGATCGTGGCGACCGGCCACAGAGATTTCCGCAATCAAATCAATAACGCCTTCTTCTTCCCGGCGTTGTTCCGCAGCGTTATCGACCGTGCAGCCTTGTTTGCACAGCTTGCCTGTCACGTTGTGCAAATCCTGCACGATCGATTGTTAACCCTAATCACATCAAGAACGGAATTTGCTGAATGCATTGAATAACAATGGTTTGAGACGTTCTGGAATACGCTGGCATTGAACCTGCTAACGGGGATTGGAACATGAATTTTTTCGACTCGAGTTCGTTCACGATTAAGCGGGAGAGGTCCTGTGGTTTTGTGGAGGCCGAATCACAATGATCGCAGCGCCCGTATCGGCGTCGACCTTCGCAATGGAATTGCAGTCGTTCACTACCGAGAGCCTGATGCAGCCCCGCCTTTCGGCCCGATCGCCTGCGGACGCGATCAGGTTGTTGGCCGCCGCCCTGCGCGACGAAACGGATTTTCTCGACGGACTGTCGTTCTATCAATGCGCGCTTCATCGAGAGTTTTGCTCCAACACGTATCTCGGCGGCGGAGTGGCGGTTCCTCACGCGTCTGTTACGCATCTGAAAGCGCCGATATTTGCCCTGGCCACGCTTTCCCATCCAATTGTTTGGGGCGCTTCAAAGACGGATGTTGCCAGGGTCGTGTTTCTCTTCGCGATTCGCCGGGGAGACACTTTGGGGCGACTGCGCCTGCTGGCGGCAATCGCTCAGTTTGCGAAGTCGCCGGATGGCATCGAGGCGGCGTTGACCGCTTCCGACTCGAGCGCGCTCTATGGAGCCCTGCCCGGCGAGACAGAGCCGTATAATTTTTCAAGCTCATCTGAGCCCAATCTGTAGCAAGCAACTTCGTATGATGAATAAGCAGAAATTGACAATGGAACGGAACGGAACTCATCGCATCAGGGGGGGCGTTCTGCCGGCGTGGCTGCGGCGGGCGAAATGTCGTCGTCGGGCCGGTTATACGGCGCCTTTCGTCACCTCTGGGAATTAAGAGAACAGGGCAAAATGGGCATGCGTGCAGTTTGTTTCGGGGGCGGTGCGGAAGGCGTATCCAGGACCGATGGATCGCGAATGAATTTCGCAGGATCGGAGGGGCGGCTATGAGCGGCGCAGGATCGGCGGAAACGGACGACAACGCGAACATCCGTGAATGGATCGACCACGCGGCCCACCTGTTGCCGGCGCAAGGGCCGATCACCGCGTTCGTGCATCACAATACCCTGCACGCCTTCGAGCATCTGCCTTTCGAGCAGGGCGTGGTGAAAGGGGGCGAAACTTTCGGATGCCATCCTTATTTACCGGAGGAGCGCTACCGGGAAAAATTGCGACTCGGTCGATTCGAGCCCGGCGATATCAAGGCTGCATTGAAGGACGATCTTGGCGGCCGCGCCGATGAACCGATCGGCCACGGGGTCTCCCGGCTCGAATTGCGTCTGGGAATGATGGCCCACCCCCTGTGCACCGGGCCGGTCGTCGAATTGCGTTGGGTGGTGGAGGAAGGAGGCAGCCTTCGCGGCTTTCCTGTGTGGACCCAGCCCGAAGATCGGGAGCGGGTAATCGATGCCACGCGCCACTGGTTTATGCGGGATCTTCGGAATGGGGCCGGCCGGAGACCCGAGAATAGCCGGGTTGTGGAACTCATCGGTGGTTTCCTCGACGAATTTGAGGAATCGGATCCCGACAGTTGGCGGGACCGGGACTGGGAGCAATTCAGTCTGCGCCTGTTATGGGAGGTGTGCCGGGAGGGCGTGCTATCCGTCTCCACGTCGGCTCGTGCGCCGTCCAGTCCGGAACTGCCTGTCCGGCACGCCACCCTGCTGTGCGAGGCGTCGGGTGTGGATTGCGACCGCTGGGTGAACGACGTGTTGATACGATTCTGCGCGCCGTTTCTCGATCAGGATTTCGCGCCAGTCTCGCTTCCCGGGCGCGAGCGGGGTTTTCTTGAGGCGTTCTGCGCTTTCCATGTCAATTCGTCGATCTTCGTTCCGAATTGGCTGACCGACGCAAGTCGGGAGTTGGCGCGCGTCCGCGATGGGAAGATTCCGCCTTTGGATTCGATTCGCGAATCGCTGACCGAACTGGGAGTCGCCGACGCGGAGGCGCCTGAGTTTATCACCCAGACAATGCTGGCGCTTCGAGGATATGCCGGGATGTTGTGGCAGACGGAGTCCCGGACCGATCGTGTGGCCAAGCCCTCGCCGCCTGGCACGCTGGTCGAGTACCTGGCGGTGCGGCTCATTCTGGAACGCGGAGCGCTGAAACGGGCCGCTCATAGCGCGATCGGCTACAAGGGACGTCTGGACGGATTGCGGGAAGCGGCGCGCGCGCGGCTGGCTCCGCGGGAGCCCGGCGTGGAACAGCGCGCCTTCACCCTTTTTCAAATCGCCCAGACCCTGGGGTGGACGCCGGACTCGCTGCACCGCCAGTCTGCAGGGCAGTGGGTGGAACTGCTCGCCGAGGTGGAGGCATTCTCGGGGATGGAGCGCCGGCGAATCTATCACCTGGCATTCGAGCGACGCTATCGCGACCAGACATTGGACGCCCTCACGATTCATTCGCGGCGCCTTGCCAACAGCACAAATGTCCGGGCGCCGGCTCGTCCGCCATTTCAACTGGTTTGTTGCATCGACGAACGTGAAGAGTCGTTTCGCCGGGCCGTGGACGAGGTGGCGCCCGGGGCGGAAACCTTCGGGGCCGCCGGTTTTTTTGCGGTGGCCATGAACTACCGAGGCGCTGCGGACGCCCATTTCACGCCGCTTTGTCCCGTTATTATTGAGCCGCAGCACTACGTCGTGGAGAGCGTGGTTGAGCATCGCGCGGATGACGCGCAAGTGCGCAAGGAGCGGCGGCGAACCATCGGCACGGTGACCCATCGTGTGCACATGGGCAGCCGCACCTTCGCGGGCGGCTGGTTGGCGGCTGTCACCGGATCCATTGCGTCCATACCCCTGGTGGCCCGTATTCTCTTTCCACGCCTGACCGCCCGCCTTCGCTCGGGCGCCACGAGATATTTCAGCTCGCCGGCGGAGACGCGCCTGAAGCTGACGCGCGAGAGCGAGACTCCCGGCCGAGAGCCGGACGCGCTCGGTTACAGCATCCCGGAGATGGCCGGCATCGTCGAACGGTTGTTGCGAGACATCGGGGCGACGAAGGGTGTTTCGCGGCTGGTTGTTATTTGCGGGCATGGGTCCTCCAGCCTGAACAATCCGCACGAAGCGGCGCACGACTGCGGAGCCTGCGGCGGCGGCCGGGGCGGACCCAATGCCCGGGCTTTTGCTCAGATGGCGAATCATCCGGAGGTTCGACCCATTGTCGCGGAGCGCGGCCTCGCCATTCCCGAGGACACAGTGTTCGTCGGCGCCTATCACAATACCTGCGACGACAGCATGACCTACTACGACCAGGATGCGATACCCGAGTCACACACCGCAGAATTTGAAACCGTCCGAGGCAAGCTGGATGAGGCGCGCAGTCGGAGCGCGCACGAACGCTGCCGACGGTTCGAATCGGCGCCGCTGCAGCTGGATTTCGATGGCGCGTTGCGACACGTGGAGGCGAGGGTGGAGGATCTTTCACAGGTGCGTCCCGAGTATGGACACGCTACGAACGCGCTTTGTTTTATCGGGCGCCGCGCGTGGTCGCGGGGATTGTATCTTGATCGGCGTGCATTTCTGCAAAGTTACGATCCGGCTCAGGATGACGAAGACAGTTCGATTCTGACGCGCATCCTTCAGGCGGTCATCCCCGTCTGCGCGGGCATCAACCTGGAGTACTATTTTTCCTATGTGGATCCCACCGGCTACGGCTGCGGCACAAAACTGCCGCATAACATCACCTCGCTTTTGGGCGTGATGAACGGCGCCGCCAGCGATCTGCGGCCGGGACTTCCGTGGCAGATGGTGGAAATCCACGAGCCGGTGCGCCTGTTGTTTGTGATCGAAACCACGCCGGAAAAAATCGCCCGCATTCTCAAATCAAATCCGGGCTTGGATACGCTGGTGTCCGGCGGTTGGGTGCAACTGGCCGTCTTCGACTCCGCGACTTCAAGGATCGATTTATTCCACGGCGGCGCATTCAAGGAACATCATGTGACGGAGGACGCATTGCCGCAGGTGAAATCCTCCGCGGATTGGTACCGCGGCTGGCGCGGCCATCTGGGCTGTGCCTCCATCGAAATCGACGGAACGGAAAAAGGGAAATGATGGACGGATTTCTATATTTCGACGCGGTCACCGATCTGCTGGGACGCATTGCGATCCTCGGGCCCACGCTGCTGGCCTTTGCGCTCGGAGCGACTTCGCTCGCCGGGCGTCCCATGAGCGAACGGGCCGTCTCGCGCTGCACACAGGCGGCTGTCGTGTCCGGTCTGCTCGCTGTTCTGGGAATTCTGGCCGCCATGCTGGCAACCGGGACTCGGTTTGTGCCGTTGGAATTCGGGAATTGGGTTTCCCTGGAGGAACACCATTTTCATTTCCATTTCAAGTTTGTGTTTGATCGGCTGTCTATTCCCTTCTGCATTTTGTCCTTCATCCTGTGCGGCATCGTGGGAGCCTTCAGCAGTCGCTACTTGCATCGCGAGCCGGGCTTTAACCGATTCTTTGTGTTCTACGCGCTGTTCCTGCTCGGCATGGTGGTGAGTTCGCTGGCGGGGACGATCGAAACGCTTTTTCTGGGTTGGGAGTTGGTGGGGGTGTCCTCCGCGCTGCTTGTGGCCTATTTTCATGAACGCGTGGCGCCCGTGGCAAACGGGTTGCGGGTGTGGAGCGTCTATCGGATCGCGGACGCGGCTTTCCTGATCGCCGCGCTTTTGCTTCACCACTATTCCGGAGCTGGGGATTTCGAGAAGATGACCGGAGGCGCCGAGTGGCCGGCGGGCGCCGCCGCGCTCGCGCCGGAGCAGGCTCTTGTCGTGGGGCTCCTGTTGCTGGTCGCGGCGGCGGGCAAATCGGCCCTGGTTCCGTTCTCTGGTTGGCTTCCCAGGGCGATGGAGGGACCCACGCCTTCGAGCGCGATCTTTTATGGCGCGTTGTCCGTGCACCTTGGCGCCTACCTGCTCTTGCGGATGAGCCCGGTTATTGAACGTTCGTTCCTGCTTTCCGCCATCGTGGTTGGCGTCGGCCTGGTCACAGCAGCCCACGCCGCGATCACGGCGAGGGTCCAGACGGACATCAAGTCCGCGCTGGTCTACGCCTCGTTGACACAGGTGGGAATCATCGTGATGGAGATTGGGCTGGGCCTGCGCTACGTAGCCCTCGTTCACATCATCGGCCACGCATGCCTGCGCACGCTGCAGTTGCTCAGGGCTCCCACATTGCTGCACGACTATCACACCATAGAGAATGCCATTGGCGGCCGCCGGTCCTCCGCCGGCGGGAATTCCGCGCTGCCGGGATCGCCCGGATTCCGGTCGACGCTCTATCGGTGGGGATTGGAGCGCGGGTATCTTGACAATTTCCTAGATCTCCTTGTCGTTCGGCCTTTTCTGACCGTGTTCCGTCTCTTCGACCGGATCGAACGCCGTTGGACGGATTTGCTGTCCGGCGGCCGTTCCCGGGCGTCGGACGAAGTCGAGATCCACTCGGAAGTCGTGGAGGAAATTCGCCGCTAAATTATTGAATCATGTTGGAACTGCATTTCCCCTGGCTTGAATTGACTGTGGCGCTGCCCCTTTTGGGGGCGGCGTTAATCGCGCGACTGCGAAACCCGATCAAGGCGTGGCGTCGCGCGGCGCTGTGCGCGGGGCTCACGTTGATATGCGCCCTGGGCGCCTGGGAGGACTTTCAATTGCTGCACGTGTTCGAGGCGCACGATCACTGGGATGTTGTGACGCCGTTGATTGGCTCCGAGTCGATGGTGATCGACGAGTTGAGCGCGCCGCTGATTCCGCTTGCGGCGCTGCTGTATTTTGCCGTCATCCTGGCCACGCCGCGCACGAAGGTCCGCCGATTCCCCATCGCCGGAAGCCTGTTTTCGCAGGGATTGCTCCAGGCGTTGCTGATCTGCCGGGAGCCTTGGGGGATTGTTGTCCTGTTGGCGGCCCTGGGGTTGCCGCCGGTATTGGACATGAGGAGGAGGGGGCGGTCTCCTCGCGTGTTTTTGTTCCACCACGGTTTGTTTGTCGTGATGTTGGCGGTCGGTTGGGCTTTGGTCGACGGGCGGGCCGCGGGCGAGGATCCGAGCGGTGTTGGCATGATTCTGCTGGTTGCCGCCATCCTGATTCGATGCGGATCTTTTCCGCTGCATTGCTGGATGCCCGATCTATTCGAAAACACGTCGTTCGGCACGGCGCTGCTGCATGTCGCGCCCATGACCGGCGCCTACGCCGCCGCGCGTCTGGCGCTTCCCGTGGTATCGGATGGAGCGTTGCGGATCATGGGGCTTCTGGCGCTGTTCACCGCAGTCTACGCTGCCGGTATGGCTCTGGTGCAGACCGAGGCGCGGCGTTTCTTCTGCTTCCTGTTTCTGAGCTTTTCCTCCCTGGCTCTCGTGGGCCTGGAACTCGCATCGCCACTGGGGCTGACTGGAGGCCTGTACGTCTGGGGCTCCGTCGGCGTTTCCATGGTCGGCCTGGGGCTGGCGCTGCGGTCCATCGAGTCTCGGACCGGCAGGTTGTCTCTGGGCGCCTATCACGGTCTGTATCGGCACATGCCGCTGCTCGCGATATTTTTTCTACTGGCCGGATTGGGGAGCATCGGATTTCCGGGGACCATCGGATTCGTCGGCGCGGAACTCGTGATCGAGGGGGCAATCGGGGCCTTTCCCTACGTCGGCATTTTGGTGGTCATCGCCGGGGCTCTCAACGGCATCGCCATCCTCCACGCCTATTTCCGTCTGTTCACCGGCGCGGAGCACACGGCGTCTATTTCATTGGCTCCGCTGGTCCCCGAGCGGGCGGTCATTTGGCTCTTTTCAGCCTTGATCGTGGGTTTCGGCCTGTGGCCGCAGCCCGCCGCCTCCTCCCGTCACCACGCGGCGATGGAAATTATTGCGCGGCGCGCCGCCAATCAGGACGCGGCAGCCAAGGTTTTGCATCCGTCGTCCGAGGACCATTGACCCGAACAGCAGCAACAAACTCAGAATCGTATAATGAACGAACAGAATTCAATCCGCCCGGATGAAACGCCGGTTGGCAACGCCGCCGGATTCAAACAATACTTCAAGCAGGATATCGTCGCGGGATTCCTGGTGTTCCTGATCGCGCTACCGCTGTGTCTGGGAATCGCGCTGGCCTGTGGTTATCCCGCCATCGCTGGTGTTTTCACCGCCATTGTCGGCTCCATTCTTACCACCTTCATAAGTAACTCGGAATTGACCATCAAGGGACCGGCTGCGGGCCTGATCGTCATTGCCATCGGGTGCATCGAAGCGTTCGGCGGCGACGGCGCCGCCGGCGGGTTCCTTGAGGCCGACATGACGGCCTACCGCATGGCGCTGGCTGTGGGCGTGGCGGCCGCCGTGCTGCAGATCGTATTCGGCCTGAAGAAAGGCGGCATTCTCGGAGAGTTCTTTCCCTTGTCCGCCGTGCACGGGATGTTGGCCGCCATTGGTGTGATCATCATCGTGAAGCAAATCCCCATTGCGCTGGGCACGGAGGGTAGGGGCGAGCCGCTGGAGATGATCAAGGAGATCCCGCACTTCGTCCACAACATGAATCCGGAGATCGCACTCATCGGTCTGGTGGGAATTCTGATCATGTTCTTCTGGCCTTTGGCGCAGACGCGCGCCAAGGCGCTTAAGGCCGTGCCTGCTCCGATGATCGTGTTGCTGGTGACGGTGCCCATGGGGATGGCATTCGATCTCATGCACGAGCATTCCTACACCTTCCACGGCCACCTCTACACCGTCGGTGAATCCTATCTGGTTTCCATGCCCGACCGCGTGTTCGGCATGTTCGATTACATTACAACCCCGGATTTCTCGGCGTTCTCCGGCGAGCATCTGGTCACGGCGATCAAATGGACGCTGATGTTCTTCATCATCGGCAGTCTGGAGTCGATCTTGTCCGCCAAGGCCGTTGATGTCATCGATCCTTGGAAGCGCAAGACCAACATGGATAAGGATATCGTGGCGGTGGGAACGGCCAACCTGGCCTGTGCCTTCGTCGGCGGGTTGCCCATGATCTCGGAGATTGTTCGAAGCAAGGCCAATATTGACAACGGCGCCCGCACTCGGTTCGCGGACCTGTGGCACGGTGTCTTCCTGCTGTTGTGCGTGGCGCTCATACCCACGCTGCTGCACCGCATTCCCCTGGCGGCCCTGGCCTCCATGCTGATTTACACGGGTTTTCGTCTGACGCATCCCAGCGAATTCAAGCACGTATACAAGATCGGCTCGGAGCAGTTGGTGATCTTCGTTGCTACGATGGTGGGCGTCCTGGCCACCGACCTGTTGATTGGCATTGTGATCGGAATGGCGGTGAAGGTGTCCATCCATGTTTACAATGGCTTGCCGATTGGCTCGTTGTTCAAGTCCTATATCGACATCGACGTGCTGGAAGAGGGCTCCGTCATTGTCCGCGCGAGAAAGTCCGCCGTGTTTACGAACTGGATCCCATTCCGCAAGAAACTGGTCAAGCTGGGGCTCTCGGACCACCAGAACGTCGTGGTCGATGTGTCAGACTGCAAGCTCGTTGATCACAGCGTCATGGACAAGCTCAATGAGCTGACGCAGGATTTTGAGCGCGCCGGTTTGACTCTGGAGATTCGCGGACTGGAGGCGCACGAACAATTGTCGGGCCACGAACTCGCCGCGCGGAAACGGACGACCAAACCCATGAGGCGCATCACGATCGTCGCCGCCGGGGACCGGGAGGAGGCCATCTGCGCCAAATTGATGGAATTGGGCGCCGCCGGCTACAACGCGCAGGCCTGCCGGGGAGTCGGCCGGTCCGATCCCGAAAAGGGCCCGACTTCGGGCGTTCGGGTGGAAACGATCGTGACGCGCCCGGTTGCGGAGGCCGTTCTAGGCAGCCTGCGCGATGAGATGGACGGGGGACGCGGTCTCACCACCTGTGTGGAAGATGTCGACGTGCTCGGACCGGACCGGTTCTGAGTCTCGATTTCCAACACGCTCGCCTCACTCAGGAAGAGGTCGTTGGCGGAATCATTGATGAGGGCGGTGGCTGGTGGACAGCCATATTGACCTGTCATGAGCATGAAGCGAGTGGGGTGGCAGACGGGCGCTGTGAAACAGGTCTCGAATTTGACTCCCTCATCGCCGAGCCGATCAAGAACGGGTGTCTTGTGCTCGGGATGCCCATAACAGGATAACTCAGCTGCGCCGATGTCGTCGGCGAGAATGACGATGATATTTGGGGAACGCGATGTTCCATCCAATTGCGGCTTCGCCGCGGATGCAGTGAACGCGCAGAAAAGAACGCAGGTAGCTGCGCTCGCCAGAGCGTGGCTTGCGCGTGACCACCATCTGGCGACGGCAGCTACATGCCCAACCGTGATGCGCGGGACTGCGAGCTCTGCAAATTTCTTAATCTTCATCTGCCTCTTGATCTTAATCCGCCTGCATCAGATCAGAGCTCGGAATTTTTGGCACAATGTTTGGGCCAGAATAATGGAAAGGCGTGAACATGAACGGGACGGTTACTTCACCTCAATCGTTCCCCGCACTTCGAACGATTCGATGATTTCGCGGATATGCCAGCCCTGGGCGTAGGCCGCGAATTGAATTGGATAATTCCCAGCCGGCAGATCGACGTTGTCTTCCTTGTGAAACTTGAATCGAACTCGGCTTGATGCAGTGACCGGAGCGCCGTGGTTGAGCACGTGACGATCATTGATCTGACCTCGCAGCACGATGTTGACGCGCGCTTCGTCTTTCGTTTTACCGACGACGGTCAGCTTGGAATGGCTTCCTTTGGCATACCACTTGCCGGCCTTGGAGGAATAGGCGTCCGACGCGATGACGTGAATGTGGTCGACCGGCACAAAGTAATAGACGCCGCTCTTTCCCTTCATGACTTCCTTCGCGTAGTCGACGCTCTGTTCGCCGAGAGCCAGTCGCTTTGAACTCACGAACGAATCCGTCTCGCCCAGCTTGCGCCACTGCGGATCAATGTCGGACGGAGCCTGGCGCGCGTTGTCGACCCGCGCCTGAAAGTAGGCGCCCTTGTTTCGATAGACGCGGCCCGCATCGATTTTGAGTTCGGGAGCGTAATCGGCGATGCGTCCGTAGTAATCCTGCATCGCCTGATGCAACTTGGCGGCATTGGGGTAGCCATTGCGAATCAGCACCTGCTCCATGTCGCGGAGTCGGAGAGCGGCCGCGGTAAAGCCGTGCTCGCGGCCCACGATCACCGGTTCGGGCAATTTGCCGTGAGGCGGCGCGATGTCGCGGATGTTCAGATCGATCTCGCTGCCATCGTCGCTGCGGTATCGGAGGGCTGCTCGCGCGAAACGGATCGATGCGGGAAGGTTGACGTGAAACTGATTCATCAGCTTTGGCTTGATCCGTTTGTCCCGGAGCGGGAAGCGGAGTGTCTGGCCGCTTTGATCGGAAACTTCCAGCCAACAACGCGATTTTGCCAACTCGGGATCATGGGCTTCAATTGTGGAGGGCAGGAACACATTGCCCCAGTTTCCGTAGAGAGCCGGATAGATGAATGAGGGCATCTCGTGTTTCGGCTCCGGGTCGTAAAAACCGACCAGGGTGACGACCGGGATGCCAACCTTGTCTGGTCGGGGTGTATCGACCGGGGAGGGGACGAGGGCCTGCTTCTCAGCATCCCAACGCGCGTAGCCGCTGGAGTGTTCGGGGGAAAGGACGCCCGACTGCTCGGTGAGCTTGTCCTGGATGAGCATCAAAGAAAACGGCGTGTGTAGCGTGAACACGCTGATGGGCCCCATCGGCGCGCCGCCCGCCATGGCGTCTTTGCCGAAGCTGTAGGGAAGCTTCGATTCGGACCGCGCGCCATTCCAATTCAGATTGCCGATCAGCCGATGCTTGAACAGATTGAACCCCCACGCGCCATCGCGTCGGTGGGTGCTGAGCGGGCCGCCGGGGTAGTGGCCCAGGCCATGGTCGTGCCCGTATTCGTGGGAGAACTCGTTGCCGGTGGTGCTTTGAAGCGTCAACTGGCCGCCGCCGCCGCTCAGCCCGTGCACAACTTTCTTGGCGATGTCATTTCCTTGTTTGTCCTTGCCGGTGTAGATCCCCGCGCTGGTGTGAACCGTGGTCTGGCGATAGGGCCTCGGCTGTTTCTGGTCGCCGCCGTGGGACGAGGTGACGCCGGCGTTGGCGTTGTTGATGCCGGTGGACATCAGCCCCTTGGCGATGTTCTCCCGCATGTCGCCCTTGTAGACGCCGGCCTCCGTATAGGAACTGCGATTCACGTAAACGTTCCCATTGGGCAGAACGACTTTGGGCAGGTGGATGGGGAGATACTGCGCGGCGACGAATTTGGCGATGGGAACCATTTGAAAGTAGTTCAGCGCCAGCTCGGGTGAGATGTTGTGGTCGGGGCGCGTCCATTTGTTTGCCGGAACATCCGAGGGTTCGAGCAGCATGCCCAGTTCGATGTGTTGCGTGACCAGCTCCATCGGAGCCCCAAATTCGAACGAAGCGGCCGGGAGCTTGCCTTCGACGCCAGCGTCGTCGCGTATCGTGATGCTCATGCCCGGATGCATGAAATTCCATGGGATGACCGCGTTCCAGGCTCGTTTGCTGAAGACGACGGCCGGACGGCCGTCCATGTTGTTGAAATCACTGTGAGCGCCGCGCTCAGGCCGGTTGAGTTGGAGCATCAAGGTCTCACCCTTTCCATCGTCGACAATGGCCTCAAGTTTCTGGTGATTCGGGGTCTGCGGAAAGAAGAGCAGATAGGCCGCGCGATCGGTCACCAGCAGAGGCCGTTTTTGCTCAGCCCGATTGGGGCCAACCAAGGTGTTCTGAACGAACGCGACTTCGCCCTTCAGTTCGCCGGAAAGGTTGGGGTCGAAGTCGAGATTGGCGGTGAAATCCACCGCGTCTGCCCAGTAGTCGGGTTTCGTCGGAGGAGAAGGCGGGGCGACGCCAATTGCGGGATCGGCGGCGGCTCCATTCCCGCCATTTGATTCAGAAGCCGCTTCGTCAGACTTGGAGCTGCAAGCCGTAGCCAGACCCATGACCGCAAGCAGCGCGGCGAGTTGAGGTAATCGTTTTCTGGATGGGCGGGTGTGGTGGCGCGATTGAATGGGACGTCTCATATGCGGACTCGGCCTGGCTCGGAACTGTCGCTGAAACGAATCGATCAACGACGTTTTTCTAATGGGCGGGTGTTCGAATCACTACGCCACCGGGGAAAACGGACGGTAGTCAGGCCGCTCTCGTTTTTCCAGAACTCCTTTGCTGCGGGGCACGTTTGAAACCGACAGGCAGCCTTCGGGCTGAAAGCCCGGGTGAAGCCCCGGGACCCAATGCAGAAAGGTGAAAGCCCTTGGTTGTTGGAGTTGAGCCATTCACTTGCAGCAGCACGGGATCACACGCGAAGAGTCATCGCTAATGTATGCGATTCCTCCGGGAGAAGCGTTCGGACATCGTGTTTTGCGTTGGCGGCTTCGATGCAGACGAAATCTCGATAGGCGTCGTCCGGCAGGTCGCCGATCGCCGCAGCCTTTTGAATGAAAGGATTCCACACTACCGTGCTCCGCGAGCCGCTGCTCTCCATCGTGATGTTGCGGCCAAAGGCGCGGTCGACAATGCGCACTGGCGGCGCGGCGCGGTAGACGCGATCGACTTCTCCGCCGAAGTGGATAGGTCCTTCCTGGGCGCGCTCGGCGTGTTCTCCGACGGTGTCGAGGTAATCCACGCCCTCAAGCCCGGTGATGGCAATCTCGCTGAGATCGCCAATGGCAAAGTAGGTGTGCAAGGCTCCGCTGATCGTGATGGGATCGGCGGATAGATTAGTTGTGCGCAAGGCGACCGAGAGCTCGGCGCCGATTCGCAGCGTCAACGTCGCGCGGAAATCGTGCGGAAAAAGCGAACGCGTTTCGTCGCTTGAATTCAACGTGAATTCCAGCTCAACGAATGCGTCGTCCTCGGCGACCCGTGTGAGCGTCCAAAAGCGAATGCGCGCGAAGCCGTGCGCCGGCATGGAAGGGTCGGTCGGATGTGCGTTGAACCAGGGCCAGCAGATCGGAATGCCGCCGCGGATTTCCTTGCCGGCCATGAAGCGCGCGTCGGGACTGGTGTAAATGACCGGCCTTGCGCCCGTGGGTTGCCAGGCCGTCAAATGGGCTCCGTGCAAGGCGATGGCGGCGCTTGCGGCCGGATGGGCAACGTGAATCAAAGGGTAGTCAGGAGCGACTTCTTCGATGGCAAGATGCGACGAAGCGGAAATAAGCTGGCGGAGCGAATCGAACATGTTGGCCGGTAGTTTGCGCGACGACTATTTCACCCTCACGAGCTTCATGATCCGTCCGTCGACGTTCCAGTCTTGGACGTAAAGGTTTCCGGAATTGTCCCAATAGGAACCGTGGGTGCCGCTGAAGACGCCTTCGATCCAGTCTTTCTGCTTTACGCCGTAGTTGGCCCGTGTCTTCGGATTGGCGTTGTGCCCAAGCACGGCCATGATGGTGTTGCTCTTGTCGAGAATGACCACCCGTCCGTGCAGGTCCGGTACGGACACATAGTCGCCGTGCACGGCGACGGACGTGGGCATGCCGAGGCCGGTGACGACGACCTCAATGAACTTCCCGTCCAGGCCGTAGTGCAGTAACCGGCCCTTGGGTTTGTGGTTGCGATCGCAGACCAGAAGGCGGGGCGGGTCGTAGCGGGTGTCGAGGGTCATGCCGTGGGCCGTGTTGAATTGCTTGAGGCCGTTTCCCTTTTCTCCAAAGTGGCTCAGATACTTTCCGTTCTTGTCGAAGCGGAAGATCACGTTGCTGGCGTAACCGTCGGCCAGGTAGATGTCGCCATTGGGCGCGACGGTGACTGCGGTGGGATTGAACTTGATGGGATTGAGCCCGGACTCCTTGGGGAAGGGCAGGTTCATGACAATCTTCCCGTCGCTCGCGCGAAACTTGACGCCCTCGCGACTCTGGTTGCGGGCGCCGTAGATGTACTCCACTCCGTTCTCCTCGCGGATCTCAATGTCGTGCATGCGGGTGTATTCAGCCCCGATGAAGGAACGGATCATTTTTCCCTCCGAAGAAAAAACAACCACGCCCTTGTTGACGCTGGTAAAGACGTTGCCCGCCTTGTCAACGAGGACTCCCCCATGCGTGCCGCCGAGAACGGATTTCCCGTCGGCGCCCAGGCCCCATCCGGGAACGGTGTCGAAGGTCATGATCCCGCAGCCCATTCGCACGGGTTTGGTTTCGGCGGCGTTGGCGCAGATGGAGGCTTGGCCCAGGAGAGCCGCGATCGTGAGGAATCCGAATAGTTTTTTCATCGTTTGAGTATGGCCTGAGGCTTTCTGACAATTCGCCGCGCCCAATCCGGGCGTCGATATATGCGGTCGTGGCTTAGACTGTTTGAGGGTGGAACAGTGAATTCCGACGGGCGGAGATGCAAGATTCAAACCCAGCGCTTTACGTATGAGATTGGCTCAAGAATCTCGCCGATGCGAACCAGCGCGAACTGACGGATAAAGATCACCGCCAGGCCCCGCACGACCGAAATAAGAAGGAGAGCTGAAGCGGATCAAGAAGTGCGGCAGTCGAGGCTGCGAGGCTCCTGCTGCCCCTTCCTGGATCAGGGCTTTCACATAAGTCTTCGATCTTAGACACAGCCTTCGGCTTGCCGTTGCCAATTAATGTTGAAACGAATGAGTGAAATACAGTTTCCAGGAAAGTTGACAATAATAGATGCCTGTCGGTCCTTCTTCCATGGTCCGAAGACCGAAATAGTGAGCCTCGTTACCTCGGCTGCTACGCGTGTTCGGAAAGCTGTCTAGCCGATGATTGCGTTCAGGGTCGCGCTGGGGCGCATGGCGGCGGTGACTTTCTCCTCGTCGGGCTCGAAGTAGCCGTCGATATCGACCGGAGATTTCTGCACGGCCAGCAATTCCTCCACGATCTTCATTTCGTTTGCGGCAAGGCGCTCGGCCATGGGAGCGAAGTGCGCCTTCAGTTCCGCGTCGTCGTCCTGAGCGGCCAGGGCTTGAGCCCAGTAGAGCGCGATGTAGAAATGGCTGCCGCGGTTGTCGATGCCGCCGAGGCGGCGGGTGGGGGACTTATTTTCCGTCAGGAGTTTTTCGGTCGCCTGATCCAGCGCCGCTCCGAGGACCTTGGCCTTCGGGTTGTTGAAGGTGTCGCCGAGGCGCTCCAGGGAAACGGCCAAAGCGAGAAACTCTCCGAGCGAATCCCAGCGCAGGTAGTTCACCTCCAGAAACTGCTGAACGTGCTTCGGAGCGGAACCGCCGGCGCCGGTTTCGAAGAGGCCGCCGCCGTTCATCAGGGGGACAATGGAAAGCATCTTCGCGCTCGTGCCGACTTCGAGAATCGGAAAGAGATCGGTGAGGTAATCGCGGAGGACATTGCCGGTCACGGAGATTGTGTTCTCGCCCTTCGCAATGCGCTCCAATGAAACCTGGGTCGCCTCCAGCGGCGACAGGATGCGGATGTCGAGACCCTGGGTGTCGTGGTCTCCGAGATAGGCGTTTACCTTGGCGATGACCTGCGCGTCATGGGCGCGGGTTTCGTCCAGCCAGAAAATTGTCGGCCAACCGGTCGCCCGAGCCCGGTTCACGGCGAGCTTGACCCAGTCGCGAATTGGCGCGTCCTTCGTCTGGCAGGCGCGCCAGATGTCGCCCGCTTCAACCGCATGTTCGATCAACACGTTTCCGCCGGTGTCGGTGACGCGGATCGCGCCCTTGCCCGGCGCCTGGAAGGTCTTGTCGTGCGAGCCGTATTCCTCCGCCTTCTGCGCCATGAGTCCGACGTTCGGGACGGTGCCCATGGTCGTCGGGTCGAAGGCGCCGTTCTCGCGGCAAAAATCAATCGTGGCCTGATACACCGCGGCGTAGGAGCTGTCCGGGATGACTGCGAGCGCGTCCTGCAATTCGCCTTTGGCGTTCCACATCTGGCCCGAGGCGCGGATCATCGCCGGCATCGACGCGTCGATGATGATGTCGCTGGGCACGTGGAGATTGGTGATGCCCTTGTTGGAATTTACCATGGCCAGATCGGGGCCATTGGCGAAGGCGGCTTCGATGTCGGCTTCAATCTCCGCCTTCTTGTCGGCGGGCAGTTGATCGAGGCGCGCCAGCAAATCTCCAAAGCCGTTCCGGAAATCGACGCCGAGCTCTTCAAACGTCGCGCCATGTTTGGCGACGAGATCCTTAAAGAAAACTTCCACGCAAACGCCGAAGATGATGGGGTCGCTGACCTTCATCATCGTCGCCTTCATGTGGAACGAGAAAAGCACGCCTTCGCTTTTTGCCCGCGCGATCTGCTCGCCCAGGAACGCCGCCAAAGCCTTGCGGCTCATTCGCGTTCCGTCGAAAATCTCGCTCGCCAACAAGGGCGTCGATTCCTTGAGTGTCGTGGGGCTGCCGTCCTCCGCGACGAACTCGATCTTTACATCCGTGGCCTCGGAAACGGTGACCGACTTCTCGCTCGACCGAAAATCGTCGTGGACCATCGTGGCGACGTTCGTCTTCGATTCCTTTGACCAGGCGCCCATTGAATGCGGGTTGGCCCGGGCGTAGGCTTTTACCGCCTGCGGCGCCCGACGGTCGGAATTGCCCTCGCGTAGGACCGGGTTCACCGCGCTGCCCTTGATCTTGTCGTAGCGGGCCTTGGCGTCCTTCTCCTCGTCGGACTGCGCATCTTCCGGATAATTGGGCAGCGCGTAGCCCTTGCCCTGAAGTTCGGTGATCGCGGCTTTTAACTGCGGCACGGAGGCGCTGATGTTAGGCAGCTTGATGATGTTTGCCTCCGGCGTTTTCGCCAGCGCGCCCAACTCCGCCAGAGCGTCGCCGATGCGTTGCTCCTCGGTCAGGTTTTCCGGAAAATTCGCAATGATGCGGCTCGCGAGCGAAATGTCGCGGGTCTCTACGGTCACGCCGGCTGGCCGGGTGAATGCCTTGACGATGGGCAGGAGTGAGTGGGTCGCGAGGGCGGGGGCCTCGTCGGTCTTGGTATAGATGATGATCGGATCGGACATAGGCTTGTGCTTAACAACGTTCGTCAAAAACAGAGCCGATTTGCTACACTGTTTGGCTGCAGTTCGCAAGCGGCGCGTCACATCGGTGGGTGGCGCATGTTCATGGGCGGAGTTCGAGACTAGATGCCGCCTTCGGGTTTGAATTTGGCGGAGGAGTTCGGCGGCTGTTTTAACTCAACTCGCAAACTCGCACCGCCGCGAGCGTCGCGGTCGATGGCGAAGGTCAGTGTCTTTCGTCCCCGGGTGAACGCGACGGGTGTGGACAAGTCGTCAATCTCTTTGCCGTCCACCCAGAGTCGCAGCCCGCTGGTGTTATTGATGTCGATCATCACTTTGCCGGGGGCGAGAATTTCCACGAAGGCGCGCGCGTAGACCGCGTTGCTCGCTCCCAGATCAGCGGCGGGCAATTCGCCGTTGACCAGGCTGTAGGCGGGCATCCAGAACGCGTCTTCGTCCGGGATGACGCCAGCTTTCTCCATTTCTATGACGCGCCATTTTCGAAGGACCGGGCTTTCATCATTTGCATACGCGCCGGGCCGGCCGAGGAGCGAAAGAAACTTGGCGATATCCAGAAACTCCTGGCGGCTTTTGAATTGATCCGCGAGGCCCTCAGGCATGAGCGAGGCCATGCGTTTTGTCTTTTTGATCGAGGCGGAGGGAATCCGGATCTCGTTGCCCGCCTGGGTGGAGTCGCGAATCACTACTTCTTTCTCGCTCTTGTGGGTGATCACGCCGGTCAGCGCCTCGCCGTTGTTCAGCGTGAACGCCATATTCTCGTAGTGTTCCGCGATGGATTTGTTCGGGGCCAAGATCGACTCAACCATGTAGCGGGTATCTGCCGCGGCGCCCACGGCGACGAGATTCGGTCCGATCGCGGGGCCCGTCGAGCCGATGCCATGACAGACCGCACAGGCGGATGTCTGCCGACGAAACACCTGCTCTCCATTCACGGGATCGCCCTTGCTAACGACGTCCGCGGTCAGTTTCTCGATATTCTCGCGAAGCAATAATTGACTCAACGACTGGGGCGCCGCCGGCGTGAAGATTCGCGCGAGAGCTTTGGGTAACTGCCCCGTGCGTCGATGATAGGCGGCCACTTTCTCGACCGCCGTGGGATTGAGTCGCTTCGGCTCCAGTTCTTTTGCCAATTCGGCGGCTCCTCTGTCTCGTTGAATGAACAGTGCGACTAGCGACGCGGGGTCCGATTCGCCAGGTTCTTCCGTGAGAATTGCCGCCGCCGACCCCGCCGCCGCGACCAGACCCGCGTTGACCAGGCCACGAGTGGCGAGGTGTCGAGTCTGCATGTCGCCGCTCGCGGAGAGCTTAATCAAGCCCTCACGAAACCGGGTCTCGCCCAATTCGCCAAGCGCCTCGGCGGCCGAGGTCCGCAGTGCGTCCGAGCGGGATTCGTCGCGCAGGATCTCAGTCAGTTGTTCGCCCGCGGCAGAGGCCTTCCAGGCTCCGAGATTGGCCGCGACTGCGGCGGCCATGGCGTCGTCCGTGGTCGCGAGTTTGGGAATCAGCGATTTGACACTTCGACCGAGGGACAGCTCGCCGCGGCGCCCGATCGCCGCCATGCCTTCGAGTAGGGCCAGCTTCGATTCTCTGGGCAGTTTGGATTTCTTCGACGTCAGCGAACGCAACACTGTCTGCAACTGACTGGCCTTGGCCTCGGCGATGAACAGGGTCTTCACCTCTCCCAATTCCTTGGCGCTCGGTCGTCGGTTTTTGAGGAATTCTTTGAGTCGTTGCTCAAAGCCGAGCCCACCTGATCGATTGGCGAAGTTGCGATGCTCGGGTCTGGCGAAGGTTAGCTCGCCGCTCTGCAATCTGGGCTGCCAGTAGGGCTCAAGCGCCTTCACGGTTTGCTGCAAGGCCGCTTCGATGAACTTGTCCTGCTCGTGGTCCAGTGCGTTGAGGGCGGCGGTGAAGGCCTCGGCCCGGGGAATGAAGCCGGCGGAAAGCACGGCTTCCATCCTCGCGCGCGGAAACGGATCGGCCGCCAGTCGGGCGATCATGTCAACCGGGTCCGCCAGGGAAGCATGCCAGTATCGGATGATCCGCGCCGCGGCCGATCGCGCGTGTCCGTCCTTCGCCTTTATGACCTTTTGCAGAATGGCTTCACTTGGCCGTTCGACATTCTGGCAGGTCCACATCGCTTCGACCAAATTGCCGGCGTAGCCCGCGTCGGTGGCATTGAGCTGCGCCGCCCAGGCTTCGGTTGCTTTGAGGACGGCGTCCGGATCTCGTTCGCTCAATTCCTTGCGCGCCTGATGTCGCGTCCAGGCATTCGGGCTTTTGAGATGGTCGAGCAGGGCGCCAATCGATTCGCCGACCAGCTTTGGTTTCTTCGCCAATGGGCGATTCTTGTGCGTGATCCGCCAGATGCGGCCGTGTTCGTGATCGCGACGGGAATCACGAAAATTGTGCTGGGCGTGGTTGATGATTGAGTTGTACCAGTCGGCGACATAAACCGCGCCGTCGGGACCGATCTTGCAATCCACCGGGCGGAAATTTGGATGCCTCGATGAGATTAGCGGCGGCAGGACATTGGCGCTGAAGCCGGCGCCGTTCTCGATGAATTCGTAGCGGATGATCGCGCGGCTCTTGAATCGGCCGGTCAGCAGTTGTCCCTGGAGTTCCTCAGGCAGATGCGTTCCGGTGACGAGATCCCCGCCGCACTGCTTCTCCGTGCTGATCAGGGGAGGCAGGCGAGGCGGTTCGCTGCTCGCGCCGGATGCCGGCGAGAGATACAGGATGCGTGGATTGTTCACCATGAACGATTGCCCCCAACGATCGAACACATGCCCCCACGGATTTCCGCCCGTGCCGCGCACGAACATCTTCAGCTTCTGTGTGCGCGGATTGAACTGGTAGACCCCGCCATTGAAGTTGCGCACCACGCCATACTGCGTCTCGACCTGCGTGTGGAGAAAGATGCCCTCCTGAAAATAGATCCAGCCGCCCGGCCCGCGCCGCCACGCGCTGATCGAATGATGGCTGTCCTCGATTCCAAATCCGGTCAACGCGACTTCCTTCACATCCGCGACGTCATCTCCGTCGGTGTCCTTGAAAAAGAAAACGTCCGGCGATTGCGCGATGTAGCAACCGCCGTTGGCCAGTTCGATGCCGGTGGGCAGGTAAAGTCCGTCGGCGAACACCGTCGACTTGTCGGCCTTCCCATCGTCGTCGGTGTCTTCGAGAATGATGATCTTGTCGTTCGCCTTCTCGCCGGGCTTGAGCTGCGGATAGGCCCACGAGCAGGCGACCCAGAGCCGCCCCTTGGAATCCCACATCATGTGAATCGGATTCGCGAACATGGGCTCGGCCGCGAACAGATTCGCCTGATAACCGGGCAGCAGATCGAAGTTCGCCAACTCCGAAGCCGGATCGTGATTGTTCATCAGGCTGACGTCGGAGCCTTTCAGATTTGCCGTCTTGATGCCCTCGGCGCCTTTTTGTGCAAGGGCGGAAACGGTGCAGGACACCCAGACCGCGAAAAGAACAAATATGCGTTTCAATTTTGTAGCCATTGCGAAATTGGATGAGGCTGAGATTTTTTCACGAACTGGCAGCCTTTCGTCCCGGAGGGACAAGGACTCGGGAACCGGTCGTGGGTTGGGTTGGCGGTAACGAGCTTCATGGCTGCCAGAATTTCACTTTTTCACTCGAACGAGACGCCATTCGCGAGTCTTGAGTTTGATGCCTCCCTCGAGAGACTTGTCCATTTGATCCGCCAGTTTCTTGAACTCCATGACTTCCGCCGGCAGCGCGCGTCCGCTGGCGGATTTGCGCCGCTCGCCGACGATGTGCACCTGGTTCAATGCTTTCCAGCTGTAGACAAACAGTTGATTTTTTTCGTTGATGGCAGCGCGGTAGGTTTCCAATTCTCGATGCGTCGGCGTGGCATTGAGCGCGACGCCGAAGTTCCACTCTTCGTGGCTGGCCGTGGCGGCCGGCTGGTCGTCGATATCGAGCCGATAGGCGCCAGCCGGAAGATTCTTCACGCTCAGCGTGTCGCGCATGGAGTCGAGGTCGCGATGAATCTGGCCTTCCACCGGGGCGCTCAGACTAGGCCAGGTTTCTTCCCTGACCGTGAAAGCGAGGTTGTGCTCCGTCGACTTCACGCCCGTGATCGCAACCCCTCTCGCCTCTGCTTTGCCGGAGCCGGCGTCGACAGTCAGGTTCCACGGCGCCGGCCCGGGCAACAGCCTGTCCGCCATCGTTCGGCTGACGCACCAGTATCCGTAGGCGTTGAGATTGACGCCGTTGCCGGTGAGCTTTGGCGCCACTGAGTCCGCCATCAATGCGGACGTCGGCGCGTAGAGATTGATAAACGGCAATCCTGCTTTTGCCGACGTCTCGTTCATGGTCTGCACATAGGCCGCCAATTCCAGATTTCGCCGTTCGTGGTTTGGCGTGCGAGATCCGAGATCCTCGTAGGTGATCGGCGAGATCAGGATTAAACGCACCTCTGACTTGCCGTTGTATTTCTTCCCTTTGTGCGACGCGATGAAGCTTTCAAGATCGTTTCGAAAAGCGGCCAATCCCGTTTCTCCGGTGAAGGATTCACCCATGCCAAAACAGGCGACGATGACATCCGCCTTGTGGGCGCGAAGCGTGGATTCCTCGGTGGGGAAATTGGTCGGCCGGTCGCGCGCCCTCAGCATGTCGCCCGCCCAACCGAGATTGCGGATTGAGACCGGTCTGCCCGCGGATCGCTGCAGCAGCAGTGTCTCCAGATAGCCGTGCATCCGCAATTGATCGGCGAAGGTATTGCCGACAAGAGCGATGCGGTCGCCGGGGCGAATGGGTGATGTTTCTGCGCCGCCAACCGAAGCCGTCATACCCGCGATCAACAGCGTCAGCGTCCGCGAGATTGTTTTACGCAACCGGATCATTTCCTCGCGGGCCTCTTCTTTTTGTCCACTCGCTCGATTTGCCAGGTGTTGATCCTGGCGTCTTTGGCGGGCAGAGGATGCTCGACCGACCAGCAGATGGCATTGATCAACATGCGATTGAAGTATGCCTCGGCGAAGTCGCCGGGATGGCCGAAGGAAGTGTAGAATGACTTGCCACCCCATTCATTCTTCCAGGCCCACGCAACCGGCCCGCGCGGCGACCAGTTCGTCGCGGCGGTGGTGGAAGGATGACCTGTGCGGGGTGAAGGCGTCGGCGGTGAAGACGGACCCGATGTCGCGGCCTCCACGCCGCCGCGGTGGACCTGGTCCGCGATGACCGCCTTGCGGCGAAATTCGTCGTAAATCTTGCCGAACCACCTATCCCCGCAGTCCACCTGATATCCGGCCATGTGGGCGCCGCCTGGAACCCGCAAGCTGCGAATCTGAATGCCGCTGTTGATAAAACCGGTTTTCGGATCGCCGCTGCACCGTATCTTCAGCTTGAGTTCGAAGTTCTGGTAGCTCTTGTCGGTGGCGATGAAGTAGTTTTTCCTGATCTTCTCGGTGGTGGAGCCGCCGACCATCGTCCGGTCTTCAACCCGCCAAATGGCGGGATCGAAATTCCAGCCATTGAGCGTCTTGCCATCGAAAATAGAGACTGCTTTGGATGGCGATTGCGCGGACGCGACGGAGCCGCTGACGAGGAAAGCTGCGAGGAGTAGGAGAATGCGGTGTTTCATGACGGTGATTTTGACAAGGTTGCACATTGATCCGAAAACGGTTCCGATTCCATGCTGTAATTGCACATGCTTATTCATTTCGGATTGCATCCTGTCGAATTGGGAGAGGCTCCGTATCTACCGCATCCAGCCTTCGATTTTCCAATTGGATTCCATGAGTTTGCGATCACCGCCGCCAGCTTCAGGCGTAAACCAGACTTCGAAACGGGCGCCGGAGGGTCCGCTGTCCGGTTCGGACAGTTCGATGCCTTTCGGCAATGTCAGATTGTCGGCAAAAGGATCAGCCTTTCCGATGCTGAAGAAGATCGCAGATGCGGGAGCCAGCACGAGAACACTGAGCGCCAGACATCCAAGAGAGGCCAGGCCGAACCTCCAGTCTCACAGTCCCCACTCCTTGAGTCCCTCGCCATCATGAAAATTTAGTCAAGTTAGTCTATAGGGGAAGTCGCACAACCGGATCACCTTGAAAAGCGGCTTGGCCCACATGTGCCCGACATGGCGAATGGGGTGGATCTTGAGGAGCGAACAGATGGGTGCGTTGGAGGTCCATTCCCGATCATCCCCGGCTTCCGCGCGAACCACCTCGCAGCTCGTGAATTTGCCGAACATCTCCACATCCTGAATCCCGGGAGAATCTGCCATGGGCGTCACTTTGCCACGGCCGTCGGTGCGACTCAACTGATGAGGTGCTTGGGGAAATCTGCGACCTTTTCGCAGGCGACTTGTTCCATCACCTGCTGCAACTGGCGCTTGAGCATCGTCATCGTGTGATCACCGCCGGCCGCTCCGAGAGCGCCGACGCCATACATGAAGGAGCGGCCCATGAACGCGAACTTGGCGCCGCTGGCCAGGGCGCAGGCGACGTCGGGCCCGCTGCGGACGCCGCTGTCGAGCATCAGGGTGATCTTCTTTCCAAATTTCTTGGCCAGGACGGTGAGCGGTTTGATCGTGGACTGACCGGCATCGAGCTGCCGGCCGCCGTGGTTGGAGACGATGATGCCATCGGCTCCCAGCTTGACGGCTTTTTCGGCGTCCTCCTCGTTCACGATCCCCTTGATCACGAGCTTGCCTTTCCAGCGGTCGCGAATCGCCTTGATCTTGTCGGCGTTGAGCCGGCCGGAGAAGGTCTTGTTCATGAAGAGGGCCAGATGCTTCATGTTTAGCCCGCCGGGAATGTAGGGCTTCATGGTCTTGAACTCGGGCGCGCCGGCGAAAAGTTGTCCGAACGACCAGGTCGGATGGGCCATCATTTGCAGGACATTGCTCACGGACATCCGCGGGGGAATGGAGAGGCCGTTGCGGATCTCCTTGGGCCGGTAGGCAAAGGTCGGGGTGTCGGCGAGGATGACGAGAACCGGAAAACCCGCGTCGGCGGCCCGATCGAGCAGCTTGTCGCGCATATCGTTTTCGGCGGGATGATAGAGCTGAAACCAGGCGTTGCCTTCCGTAAGCTCGGCGACGGTCTCGATGCTGGCGGTGGCCACCGTGCTGAGAATAAAGGGGATATTGTGCTGGTGGGCGGCCTTGGCGAGAATCTCCGTGGAGCGCGGCCACATCAGCCCCTGTAACCCGATGGGGGCAACGCCGAAGGGCGCGTCATAGGTCTTTCCAAACAGCTCCGTCTTCAGATCCGAGCCGGGATAATCGTTCAAATACCAGGGCCGCAATTGAATTTCACGGATCTCATCGGTGTTCCGCCGTAAATTGATCTCGGAGTTGCAACCGCCCTCAAGATACTCGAAGGCAAAACGCGGCATGCGTTGCCGGGCCCGTTCGCGCAAGTGTTCGATCGACGGGTAATTGGAATTAATTGCGTCTGCCATCGGTTAGGTTACTACCCAATATTGAAATCAAAGACAACGACGCGTTCTAAATCTTGAACTGCGCCCGCGCGACCACGCCCTTGACCTCTTCGTGGGAGGTGTGAGCTAAGCGTTTTCCTTGAGATTTTTCAGGAGCGCTTCAGCGCAGGCCCGCGAAAATTCCGGGGCGTTGATCTCGGCATCGATTTCAATCAATTCGACGTTGGGCGAAAGATTCGATTTGATCGCGGTAAACAAAGCTTCATCCGCGGCCGGGTCGTGGAATGGCTGCCCTTCCGCGCTGATGATGCTGATCGCTTTGGTCGGAAGCAGGACGGTGACGGGGCCGGTGTAGGCGTTTACCTTTTCCGCGAAGATTTCCCCAAGCCTGGCGCATTCTTCCGGCGTCGTCCGCATGAGCGTCACCTGCGGATTGTGGATATAGAAATTTCGGCCTTCGTATTTTGCCGGGACGGTTTCCCGCGCGCCGAAATTCGCCATATCGAGACATCCCGGGGTCACGATGGCTGGCGTTCCAGCCTTGCCCGCTGCTTCGAGTCGAGTCGGCCCCGCCGTCAATGTGCCTCCGACCAATTCGTCCGCCCATTCGGTTGTCGTGATGTCGAGCGCTCCGGCGAACAGCCCGTCAGCGATCAGCTTCTCCATCGTCCTGCCGCCCGTTCCCGTGGCATGAAAGACCAACACTTCGTAGCCGGCTTCTTCGAGAATCGCGCGGGCGGCGTCGACGCAGTCCGTGGTGTTGCCGAACATGCTTGCCGCGATCAACGGCCGCTCCTCGGCCGACGTTGCAACCTCGATTTCGACCATTCCGCAAATGCTGCCGACGGCGCGGGTGAAGATCGTTTTCGAAATCCGGTTCAGTCCGGCCACATCGACGATGCTCGGGATCATCGAGATATCCGTGGAACCGATGTAGTGCGCGGTGTTGCCGCTCGCCATCGTCGAGACCATGACCTTGGGAAACCCAACCGGCAAACCACGCATCGCGCTGGAGCCCAACGCTGTTCCGCCGCCGCCGCCGAGGGAGATGATGCCGTGAATCTTTCCGTCCTCCGCCAGCCGCGCGACCCGTTTGGGCGCCGCTTCGCTCATCGCGACCACGCATTCGCCACGGTCTTTTCGGGCGATCAAGGCTTCCAAATCAATGTCTCCCGCGGCGGCGACTTCAAATCGGGAGATGTCCGGCGTGATGGTGGGATCGGCTCCGGTTCCCACATCGATCAGCAGCGGGGTGTGTCCCTGTTGGCGGATTAGATCGGCGACGAAGGCGTGCTCCTCGCCCTTGGAATCGAGCGTGCCCAGGACAGCGATGGTTTTGGATTCTTTGCTCATGTCGGGGTTCCGTTGGCGCGCTTCAGTGGGATGGCTTTGAATTCCCTGGTCAGATCGGTGAGCGATTTTTCAACGGCCATTCGCTCCAGACTGGACGCTCCAACGAAGCCGACCGCGTCGGTGCGCTCATTGATGAAGGCGGCGTCCGCCGGTGTCGCGATGGGGCCGCCGTGCGAGAGATAGATCACGTCTTTTCGGACGGTGTTACCGGCGTCAATGATGGCCTGTGTGGCGGTCGCGGCCTCGTCCAGCGACATGGCGGCGTCGGTCACGCCAATGGAACCGCCGACGGTGCAGCCCACGTGGGCGATGATCACGTCCGCGCCTGCCTCCGCCATGTCCCTGGCCTCCCGAGGCGATGCGACGTAGACGATCGAGAAAATATCCATCTTCCGGGCCAGGGCGACCGTTTCGACTTCCTTGTGAACGCCCATCCCGGTCTCTTCCAGCTGCAGGCGAAAATCTCCGTCGATGATGCTGTGCGTCGGAAAATTGTTCATGCCGGAAAAGCCCATCGCCTTCACCTGCTGAAGCCAGTGCCACATGCGGCGCCGGGGGTCGGTGGCATGGACGCCGCAAATGACCGGGATCTCCTTCACGACGGGAAGCACCTCGAATTCGCCGATCTCCATCGCGGTGGCGTTGGCGTCGCCGTAACCCATGATCCCGGCGATGGAGCCATGCCCCATCATTCGGTAACGCCCCGAATTGTAGATGATGATGAGATCGGCGCCGCCCTTCTCAATGAATTTGGCGCTGATGCCGGTTCCGGCTCCGGCCGCGATGATTGCTTCGCCTTTCGACAGGGTGTCCCGAAGGCGAGCGATGACTTCTTCTCTTGTGTAGGGGTTTCCGACCCCGGTCCATGGGTTTGGCATGCTCCGGAGAAGTTAGGCGCTTCTCTGTTCCAGCGCCATGTCGCAAATCCACATTTTCATGCCAAAGGCGGGGAAGAGCTGAACTGCGGCCTGGTTGCCTGAACGAGCCCGAATCAATCACTTTGAGCCTGGCGCTTTATCGAACTATGGCCTTGGCATGCTGAGGTCAGGTTAAACCGTTTCGTCGCTCCACCGCCATGTTGCAGTTCCACATCTGCATTCAAAGGGCGGCGCGAGAAATGACGGCGCGCCTAACGCTCGATTACCGCGCCGCACGTTCGGCCGAGAAAACCTTGCCGGTCGGTTTGGCGGGAAGGGTGGCTTTCCATTTTTCGAGCTTGTCGAGCAGGCTCAGGACGACTTCGGGCTTGGATTCCTTCAGGTCGTTCTTCTCGAAAGGGTCGGCGACCAGGTCGTAGAGCTCGACGTATTTGGAATCCCGATTCGAGGCGAGTTTCCAATTTTGATCGACGACGGCGAAGGCGACCCAATGATCGGGTTTGGCTTTCTGCGCCGGCCACGGAGCTCCCATCTTCCAGAACAGCGGTTTCTTGCGCAGGGCCGATCCATTGCCCTTCAACGCGGCGACCTGGCTTAGTCCATCGGGCTTGTAGCCGGCTGGCAGTTTTACTCCGGCCACTTCGCAGAAGGTGGGCAAGAGATCAACGGCGGAAAGGAGGGCCTGCTTGTCGACTTTGCCTGCGGCGATCTTGCCGGGCCAGCGAGCGATAAATGGCGCTCCGACGCCGCCTTCGAAGAGCGCGCCTTTATAGCCCTTGCGTCCGCCGGTGATTCCTTTGGCCGCGCCGATGCCCCAGCCGGCGCCGGTGGCGGTGTCGTAGCTCAACGCCAGTTCCGTGGGCTTGGACGCGCGGGCGGGGCCGTTGTCCGAGCTGAAAATCACCAGGGTGTTGTCGGTCAGTTTCATTCGGTCGAGCGCTTTCAATACGTCGCCGACGCGGTCATCGGCATGCGATAAGACGGAGGCGTAGATGCGATCGGCTTCGCTCTCCATATCGCGAAAACGCCATTCGTATTTCGGCACGGTGTGAAAGGGCGTGTGCGGCTCGTGCAGCCAGAGATTGATGAAGAAGGGCTTCCCGTCTTTCTTGCTTTTCTTGATGAACTTGATCGCGTTCGCCGCGTCTTCGTGAACGGGCATTTGTTCGCCTGCGCAGTTGAAGGCGCCGTAGGCGTCGTAGCCATACGCGCTCGGCAGGGGCGAATCGGGAATCATGTTGTTGGCTAGATGCCACTTGCCGAAGTGCGCGGTGGCATAGCCGGCTTTTTGGAGAAAACGAGGGAGCAGGGGGGCGTCCGGGCTGAGCCAGTCGGGCATGTTGCGTTTGGCATTGCTCGGGACCCAGGCGAAGTGCCCGTCGATGTTGTAGCGCGCCGGGAAGTGTCCGGTCATCACCGCAGTGCGACTGGGGGAGCAAACGCCGCTGGCGACGGTGAAGCGATGGAAGTCCGTGCCTTCCTTCGCGAGGCGATCGATGTTGGGCGTCTTGACGTAAGGATGCCCATGGCAGCTGAGATCGCCCCAGCCCCAGTCGTCGGCGAAGATGAACAGAATGTTGGGCCTGTCCTGAGCTTGTCCTGAGCCCGCCGAAGCGGCTTGTCGAACGGGTTTTGGGACAGCTGACTGCGCGGCTTGTGCGGTGAGGAACAGGGTGATCAGCAGGATGGAAAATTTCTTCATGTTGTTCGTTTGTGCGGTTGAAAATGTTGTTGGTCAGGACGCCCCCTGCCCAGGAGCCATGGTTTACGCGCAAGATTTCAAAGCAATCGGTTCTATATCCCAACGGGATTACGCCCTATAGCCCGGGGGTGGGAGGAACGACCTACCCTGGGACGCGCGCTCCATGTTTTCCCAATGAGCCGGATGGACACAACCCCGTTGGGGTTGGAACATTTTTTGGATTGATATCCCAGGGAAGGTTGTGCCTCCCAACCCTGGGTTTTGAGGCGTAATCCCGTTGGGAAAGAGGCGGTTTATTCGTTCAATAAATTCGCAAAACACAGCTCTTTGGAGGCGTCAAGGGTGAGTTCATTTTGTCGTTGGTCTCCAATAGATTCGGATACAGACGGTTTCCCGGATAACTCAGCGGAGCCTGGCTTCGCTCGGGGGGGTGATCTCTCCCAATCACGGCAACTCGGCCAGCTTGATCTTGCGATAGGTCACCGACATGACGCGATTTCCGTGCAACTGGAGGCCGATCGGCCCTTCCTCAATTGCGGAATCCGATTTGTAGGTCATCACCTTCTTGCCGTTCAGCCAGACCGTGTATTGCTTGCCGACGGCCCGGATCTTCATCGAGTTCCAATCCTTCAACTTGAGTAACTCCTTCACGCCTTCCGCCTCGACAGGATAGCCCTTGCCGGGGATGTAGGGCGAGGCGGTCATGTCGCGCTTGAGCGAGCCGGAAATGCCAATCTGGATCTGATCCTGATTTCGCACGTGCACGCCGGTGTCGACCACGCCCTCGCCAAACTTGAAGTCGAGCTCGACGACGAAATTGCGGAATTTCTTTTCGGTCCAAATAATGGAGCCCTTTTTCTTGGGACCGCTTTGGATTCGAAGTTCACCATCGACGGCCTTGTACCAGCCCGCCTCGTCGTTGCCCTTGGGCGCCTTCCAGCCGCTCAGGTCCTTGCCATTAAAAATGGGTTTCAATTTTGGCGCCGCGGAGCTGGTTGCGGCGCTAATTGTTAAAGCCAGACCGATGATCAGGGAAATCTTCATGCGTTGTAGAAGAATTGGTAACGGTCGGAGGATCAAGTCTCAAATCAATCCGCCACGCGCTCAATCTTCGAGAACTCACTCTTGGTCCCCTTCGCGTAGATCCCGACGGAGGCGACGCTTTCCAGGTTGCCCGGCAGTTGATGTTCAATCCGGGTGTCGTCGATTTTCAGGATCACCTTGCCGTGTTCGAGATCGATCGTCACGAGCGCCTCAAAGGTCGCATTGCGATCGATGACGAACCAGCAGGGTTGATTCTCCGCCCAGCCTCCCCAACGCAGGCGCTTGCGGGCGACGCCATAGGTCGCCGCCGCGCGTCCTGACGGATCTGACAGAGCCGTCGCGAACACCAGATCGTCAAACAATTGAAACGGTCCCTTGAAGGTGGACAGCAACAAGTTCTCCTCCTTGAAAATCTTGGTGCGATAGAGATCCACGGATTGGAGCACGAAGGCCGCGGCTCCCAGCTTCTCGATCTCCGCGCTTTTGAGACGCAACTGCGCCTGCTGATGCATTCAGCCCCCTCAACCGTCGAACGCCGCCGTTGCGATCCTTGATCGCGGCCTCGATGGCCGGGGCTTCCAGCTTGAGCATGCCCAGCGCCTCGACGGCGCGTATGCGAACGATGTGTTCCGGATCGTTCTTCAACAGGTCGGCGATCCTCGCGGCGGCTTCCTTGTCGCCGCGGATGCCCAGGGCGCGGGCAGCCAGAGCCCGGACATAGGGAGTCTTGTCGTTCAACGCGTCTCGGAGAGACTTCACGTCCGCGTCGTTGACGAGTTCAAATTCAACCGACACGCGCTCCTGCCAGCCCTTTTCAAAATTCTCCTCGGCGGGAGGGAAGGCCAGATTGCGGCGCTTCTCGATCGGCGACGCGGATTGAGAGAGGAGAGCTGGAGCGAACGCGAGCATGCCGGCAAGGGCGATAGGCAACAGTTTGGCTCGGCGGGCGGGTTTCATGACTGTGTCAGATAGTCCGCCGAGTGGGCCTCGTCGTCGAGGTCGCTTTTTACGCGGCAAATCCGGTTCGATTTCGAGACAGGACAATCACCGGATTTCTGCTTAGTCTCACTCCATATGAATCGATTCGATCATCACCGAAAGAGCGCCGTCTTGATGCTCGTGGTTGCGATCGGATTAATGGCGCTATCAGGGAGCTCGTTGCTGCGCGCTGGAGAAGTTGAATTCAGCTCCGAAGTCCGGCCGATTCTTTCGGAGAATTGTTTTCAGTGCCACGGCCCCGATGCCGGTGAGCGAAAAGCGAAGTTGCGGCTGGATGCGAGAGACGACGCGATGGATTGGGACGAGTTGGCCAAAAGGGTCGCGTCCAGTGATCCGGATGAAGTGATGCCGCCGCCGGATTCGGGCAAGAAGCTGTCCGCCGGGGAAATCACGACGCTACGCAAATGGATTGCAGAGGGCGCCGGATACGACGCTCATTGGTCGTTTCTGCCGATTCGGAAATTCGATCCGCCCACGACGGATGATCCGAAGCATACGGAAATTGATCGCTTCATCGTCGCGGCCTTGAACGAGCGCGGCCTTTCTCTTTCAAAGCCGGTTTCCCGAGTGCAGCTGATTCGCCGGGCGACCTTCGATCTGACGGGACTACCGCCGAAATGGAGCGACGTGGAGGCCTTCGTGGGCGATTCGAGTCCGGACGCGTTTGCCAAGGCGGTCGATCGGCTGTTGGATTCTCCGGAATATGGCGAACGCTGGGGGCGGCATTGGCTGGACCTGGCTCGATATGCGGACACGCACGGAGGCGGCGCGATCGGGTTCACGCGTTTTCCGTTTTCCTACACCTATCGAGATTATGTGATCGCGGCGTTCAACGCGGATCTGCCTTATGACCGTTTCATTCTGGAGCAGCTTGCCGCGGATCAATTGAAACTCGAAGAAAATGATCCGGCGCGCGCGGCCCTGGGATTTCTCACGGTCGGCCGGCAATATCGAAATCGCCACGACCTGCTGGATGACCAGATCGATGTGATTTCGCGCGGCTTGCTCGGTCTGACGG
>JBLHKZ010000003.1:0-54975 GCA_047618185.1 Limisphaerales bacterium | reverse complement strand
CGCTTTGACGCGTTTCTCATCGACCGGGTTGTCGAGTTTTCCTTTTACCTTGAGCGAGCTTCCGACGATGACGCCGTTGGCGAAGGGCAGGAGTTTCTCCACGTTCTTTGCGTCGACGCCGCTGCCGATCAATATCTTTGCGTTGGGGAGCGCTCTGTGCAGGCGGCGGGCGATGCCGGGGTCGGTGGCTTTGCCCGTTCCCGTGCCGGAGATGATCAACGCGTCGGCCAGGCCGCGTTCGAGCGTGTCGCAGGCGGCGTCTTCGAGCGATTCGGAACCCAGCGGCGTGGCGTGTTTGACGTGAACGTCGGCGAGGATTTTCACGTTGGGGCACAGGCGTTGTCGTTCGCGCAGGGTTTCATGAGCTTTGCCTTCAATCAGTCCCTGGTCGGTCAACATGGATCCGCTGTGCACGTTGACCCGGATGAAGGCGCCTTCGCAGGCCGAGCAAAGAGCGAGCGCGGCGCGGGCGTCGTTGCGCAGGACGTTGAAGCCGAGGGGGATTTTGATCGATTGTCGCACGGCGGCTCCGGCGCGGGCCATGGCGGCGATCGTCTCGGGCCCCACGGCGCTTTTGGCGAAGGGCGCGTCGCCGAAGTTCTCGACGATGACGGCGTCCGCTCCGCCTTGCTCGTAGGCTTGTGCGTCGGCGAGGGCCGCGTCGACGAGCGCCTCCATGTCGCCCGCCCATCGCGGGGAGCCGGGAAGCGGCTTGAGGTGAATGACGCCTATCAGGATCTTGCGATTGGGAATGGAGTCGAGCGGCATGACGGCCTTTCGGTTCGGGTTGATAGTTGAAACTCGGTCAGTTGCGTTTCGCGCTGACGGATATCGCGAGGCTGGTTCCTTTCACGTGCACCAATGGCAGGTCGGGATTCTTCTCGGTCAGTTCCTTGAGCGCCTTGGCGACGTCGGGCCAGACGCCGTAGTCGTGCCAGGCGATGACGCCGCCGTCGGGGTTGAGCAGCTTCAGGGCGATCTCGGAATCGTTGACTACGAAATCGTAGCTGTGCGCGCCGTCGACGAAGATGAAATCGATCTTGCCGTGCCAAGGCGAGAAATCGAATTTCGCCGAATCGCCCAGATGCTGGGTGATGCGTTTGACGCAGGGCAGCGCGTTGTGCGGCGGGGAGGTGAAGCGGGCGCCCGAGTAGGGCTTGTCGACGTAGCGTTTGTCGGCGCCGATGACCTCGGAGGATTCGAGCTCCTCGGCGGGGAGGTCGAGAGTGGCGACGTTGGCTTCGCAATTCAGCGCGAGGTTGAGCGTGGTGCGGCCGTCGAAGGTGCCGATTTCAAAAATCTCCTTTGGCGAATAGGTGCGGCAAAGGGCATTGAGCGTGGCCAGCTCGGTGAGATTCACGTTGCCGTCGGCCTTGTCGGTCTCAAGAAAGCGGGTTCCGGAGGATTTGCAGAGGGTGGACCAATGCACGGTGGGGAGTTTCCAGCCGGTTTCGTTGGCGCGCTTTTTTCTCAAGCCGAGGGCGGTGCGAATGGAACGGCTGGTGGAACGACAACCGTGCGCGAAGTCGCGAAAAGGAATATGCAGTCGATAGATCCAGAATCGATTTAGCCCGTCGCCCATGCGGAAAAGGATTTTCCAGAAACGGCGGCGCGTCAGCTAAAAAGCGTCGGAAGAGAAGGCGATGACGTGTTTGAGGGAGACGGCGTCCCTCTCAGGTCAAAATCAAGCTCCGGCGGGCGGTTTGATTTCTTCCAGGAGCTTGTCGACGACTTTGTCGACGCTGACGCCCTCGGCCTCGGCCCGGTAGTTGATGAGGATGCGGTGACGCAGGGTCGGGTGGGCGAGCGCCTTGATGTCGTCGATGGTGACGTGGGTTTGTCCGCGGAGCAACGCGCGGGCCTTGCCGCCGAGAACGAGGAATTGAGCTGCGCGCAGGCCGGCGCCCCAGCTGACCCATTCATTGATGAAGCCTGGCGAGCCTTCCTGCTCGGGCCGGGAGGCCGCGGCGAGCCGGACTGCGTATTGGACGACCTCCTTGGCGATCGGCACTTTGCGCACAATCTCGTGAAATTGGAGCACGTCCTCGCCGTGAAACAGCGATTCGATGGGTTCAGGTTTTCCGGTGGTGGTGCGAGTGACCACTTCGATCTCGTCGGCCTCGGGGAGGTAGTCGATCACGACGTTGAACATGAATCGATCCAGCTGCGCCTCGGGCAGCGGATAGGTGCCTTCCATTTCGATCGGATTCTGGGTCGCCAGCACGAAGAAAGGCTCCTCGAGCACGTGGCAGGTTCCGGCGGCGGTGACCTGGTGCTCCTGCATCGCCTCGAGCAGCGCGGCCTGGGTCTTGGGCGGCGTGCGGTTAATTTCGTCGGCGAGGATCATGTTGGCGAACACGGGGCCGTGGACGAAGACCATGCGCCGGCCCTCCTCGGTGTCCTCGAGAATCTCCGTGCCCGTGATGTCGGCGGGCATCAGATCGGGCGTAAACTGAATTCGCTGAAATTTAAGATGGAAAATCTGCGCGATGGATTTGACGAGCAGGGTCTTGGCGAGGCCGGGCGCGCCGGTGATGAGGCAATGCCCACCGGCGAAAAGCGCGGTGAGGATCTGCTCGATGACGTCTTTCTGGCCGACGATGACCTTGGAGAGTTCCGAGTCGATCTGTACTCGGCTGGCGATGAGTTTCTCGACCGCGTCCTTGTCCGACTGGAAGCTGGAGGCGGCGGATTCCGCCGGCGCCGCTGGTTCTTTAGATGCCACGAATAAGTTTCCTTCTGAGTTTGCCCGCTGCGCGGATCGATTGTTTTCCACTGGCGAAACGTCGCGGACCGGGGCGGGGTTTCATTTTTTGACTAACGGACCTGGGTCCGCCATTTGAGGGCGCAACGTTAACGGTCGTCCGGGGAAAAACAAACCCAAAGAATCGCGGTCGGCCGAGATTGTTCAGTCAAAGTCCGAGCAGCTCATGAAGTAGTGGCATTTGCGGCAGCGCAGTTTGCATTTTTCATTGTGCAGCTCGCCGCCGCAGCGCGGGCACCAGCGCCAGTATTCACCGGAAACGTCGCTTGAACCGGCGGGGCAGGCTTCGGCGGAGGCGCCGCTGCCGCCGTCGTCGGGCTGGGGAGTTCTGGCGTCCATGGCGAAACTTTTAGCGCCGCGTATCGGGCGGCGCAAGCGCGGGGGGGGGTTGGCGGGCTTCGATGCTTGCCGGAGACCGCGCGCCTATTTCAATCGGGCTGCGACTGGGTAAGGCGACCAGGAGCTGGGGGTGTTCCGGGCCCCGGGTTTGGGTTTCGATCCGGAGGGCGGGGTCGAGCAGGGCTTCCAGCCCAAGAAACACCCATCACTTTCGAACGCGCGCGGCAAAGGCTGCAAGCTCGTTATTCGGGGGGTCGTGTGGCAGAGTCCCGCGATGGCGGCGTTGAAGCGAAAAAGGATCCTGCGCATTCTGTTCATCGCTCTGCTATTCACCTCCGGCGGCTGTATGTTTTTTCGTCAGTTTGAAACCAGTCAGGTCTATCACCCGAGCCGGAAGATCCATGGCGAGGCGTCGTCACTGGGGCGCGCGTTTGAAGAGGCGCTTTTCGAGGCCGAAGATGGCGTCAAGCTGCATGGTTGGTTCTTCCCCGCGGACGCCGCTTCCCCGCGCAAGGACTGGGCGATCCTGCAATGCCACGGCAACGCGGGGAATATCAGCGGGCGGCTGGGGCAATATGAAGCCTTGTTGGAGACGGGCGCGAGCGTGTTTGCCTTTGACTATCGCGGTTATGGAAATAGCGAGGGCAAGCCGGGCGAGGAAGGCACGTATCGTGACGCGCAGGCCGCGCATCGTTGGCTGGCGGATCGCGGCTTCGCGGCGACGAATATCATCGTGCTGGGCGAGTCGCTGGGCGGCGGCGTCGGCTCCGAGTTGGCGTTGCGTGAGCCGATCAAGGCCCTGATCCTTGAGCGAACCTTCACGAGCATCCCGGACGTGGGCGCGGAAATTTTTTGGTTTCTGCCGGTGCGACTGCTGAGTTCGATCAAGTACGACACCCTCAGCAAGCTGCCGCGAATCATGGCTCCGGTTCTCGTGCTTCACAGTCGCGGGGATGAAATCGTCGGCTTCCATCATGGTGAGAAGAATTTCCAGGCGGCCAACGAGCCGAAGTTGTTTCGCGAGTTGGATGGCGGTCATAACGAAACGCTCTTTGCGAATCGCCGGGGTTACCTGGACGCTTTGGAGGAGTTCCTCAAGACGTTGGAGTGAGCGTCGCAAAACCGTGACGGGTATGATCCCAACGATTGCCTTCCGCGAGTGAACCGTTGCCCTTGAGACTTGTCCGCGGGGCCTGCCCCGTGCCGCGGAGGGCGTCTCGAATGCCCTCTCAATCTGCGATAGAAGAATTGAACGCCTCAAAATTGGAACTTGACCTGGCAGTTGCGAAATGGCCTGTTCGCTTCAACCAAGGGACCCACAGTTTGAATAATGAAATCACAAACCAAAAATACGTAAATCGAATGAAGAAAACGACTGTACTCTTATTCGTTTTCGCCGCAATCGCCCTGAATATTGTGGCTAATGAGAATGACTGCTACTGGGCCGCAATCGCTTCCTGCGCTTCGGTGGCTCCCCCGGGGCAACCCATGACGTCAGCGAGCTCCGGTTGTGTAGCCGGCCAGTTTACGCAGAACAACGTCACGTATTGGGATTGCTTGTTGTTCACCTATATTGATCCGGAGTCCGGCGAAGCGGTGACCGAAGGTCCGTTTGACGGCTATGCCACACAGAACGCGAGCGCGGCCAGCTATACCACCACCGATCCCGCAGACAACACGCAAGGTCGCGACACCTTGGCGTATGACTCGCTGTGCACGTTTCCCTGCCAGTATACCGACGGACAGGGGCAGGCTCAGACCGGGACCTGCATGGTCGATAACATTGGTCGCCCAAGCCCCAACACCGGCACAATGTGTCCAACGACAGGGGGTTGATAATTTTTTCGCGACCAAAGCTGCGCGGGACGAGATTCAGCGCAGTTTTTTTGGTGTTATTCAACTGTCGTCGTTGGCCAATTGTCGAAATGATCCGCAAGAATGAACTCAGCGCCAGGTTGGTCCGTCGAACGCACGCTGGTTTGGGCCGGTGGAAGTCGGGTGGCAGGCTCGCGACTTGTGTGTCGTTGGCCTGCTTGGCGGCGTATGTCGATTTGAAGGCGGCGCCGTCGGGCCAAAACGCGCGAACCGACCGAGTTTCGTCGTTGAAGAGCTTCATGCAGTCGCCGCCCGTGATCAGCGAATTCGTGTGGCAGGAAACGGGGCCGAGCACGCCGACGCATAAACGTTACTCGTTCCTGCGGTGGCAAACGAACGCGTTGTTCTATCGAGACGGCAAAGAGCGAGGCGATTTGATCAAGCCCCGATCGATGGTGGGTCTGGATCTCATCGGCTATTACGAGACCAACTATTGGAGTTTCCAGCCGAACGCCACCAACGTGATCACCTGGGTGGATGAAGGCCAGCCGGATCGCGATTCATCTGGCGGATACGGCATGTATATTCGGGCGCTGATTCGCGCTTCTCCGGCGGTAAATTTTGGCGTGCTGATGGTTGAGCCCGGGGGTGTTGTTTGGGCTGGTGAATCATTCAAGGCGGTCGATGTCTGGGGCCGGAAACTTGAAGGGGCTCTGCGGGTGGAAAATGAAACGCCGGTCGGGCTGGACTACACCGTGGTCGGCCCTGACTTTGCGCGGCAGGACATGGGGACGACGGTGACGAATTTCTGGACGGTCCAATACGCGTACAGCCCGACCAACTCAACCGCACTGCCGGACGATGTGAAGATTCGGGCGATTGTCGGGGGCAAGAGTAGATTCTACCGGAGTTTTGAGATTTTTTCGCTGATGACGACGAACGCGCTATTGCCTGAGAGTGTTTTTTCATACGAGGGATTTTTCAACACGAATGAAACGGTCTTGCAGGTTGAAAAAGCGCGAGAGCTCTATGAGGTGAAAGGCACGAACTTGGTTTTGATCGGCAGAGTCCCCGATACGCCGGAGGAAAGGGAGGCGCGGCGACCGTGGATTGTGGTCGCATTCCTCGTGGTTGCTTCCATCTTTCTGATGATCATGCTGCGGTTTCGAGCCCGGACTTGAACGCCTGAGATTCCGCGGCGAGCCGAAGTCTCCAAGGACCGGCGACTGGTTCGTGGCGCCGTCTTCGGATTTGTGATTTCCAGATTTCGAGCATAACATTCGCCGTGCGTCGATCCAATCAAACAGCTTTGTCGGAGCTCGGTCTCCGCACGGATGAACCGCCGATCGCCTGGCTGATGAAGCTGGCGCTGGATCGGCCGAAGTTGATCTCCCTTGCCGCCGGCTTCACCGACAATCCTTCGTTGCCTGTCGATGCCACGCGTGAATTGCTGGAGAAGATTCTGGGGTCGCCGGCCCGCGGACAAAGCGCGCTGCAATATGGAACCGGCGCGGGCGACGCTCATTTGCGCGAGTTGACTGCGAAGCGAATTCGGGAGCAGGACGGGGCGAAGCCGGGATCCGGCGCGCACGCCGTGGATCGACTGATGATGACGCATGGCTCGCAGCAGTTTCTCTACATGGTCAGCGAGGCGTTGTTCGACCCGGGCGACATCGTGCTGGTGGAGGACCCGACCTATTTTGTTTATCTCGGCATCGGGCAGAGCCGCGGAATGCGGTGTCGAGGTGTGCGCATGGAGGCCGATGGCATTGACATCGCGAGCCTCGAAGCGCGGCTGGAGGAATTGAAGCGCGCCGGCGACCTGCCGAGGCTCAAGGCGCTGTATCTGGTCTCGTATCATCAGAATCCGACCGGGACGACGACGAGCCTCGCGAAGAAGAAAGCGGCGTTGGAATTGTTGAGGTGTTACGAGCGCGCCGCTGGCCACCCGATCTATCTGCTTGAGGACGCGGCTTACCGGGAGTTGCTTTTTGCCGGCGAGGACACGCCTTCCGCGCTGACACTGCCCGGCGCGGAGGAGCGCGTGATCTATTCGGGCACCTACAGCAAGCCCTTCGCGACCGGCATCCGGGTGGGGTTTGGCCTGGCGCCAGAGGATCTTTTCCCGGCGGTCATGCGGATCAAGGGGAACCACGATTTTGGGACTTCCAATCTGCCGCAGCAAATTCTTCGGGAGGCCCTTTCGTCGGGCGTGTACGAAACTCACGTGCAGGCGCTGCGCGTTCGATATGGAACCAAGGCGCGGGTAATGCTGGGCGCCCTGAAGCGGCATTGCGCGGACGTCGCCGACTGGGCGGAGCCTCGCGGCGGGCTGAATGTCTGGGCGCGTTTTTCCCGCCGAGTGGCGACGGGTCTCAAATCAAAGCTGTTTGCCGCGACGCTCGAACGCGATGTCCTCTACGTGCCGGGGCAGCTTTGCTACGCGGACGACCCGACGCGGCGAAAGCCGAATTGTGAAATGCGGTTGAGCTTCGGCGCGGCGAGCGCGGCGCGGATTCGGGAGGGCATCAAGCGGCTGGGCGAGGCGGCTCAGTCATTGTAGCCGCGACCTTCAGGTCGGGTTCCGATGATTGAACGATGACGATGGGCGGGCGACGCAACCTACAGGTTGCGGCCACGGATTCCGCGGTCGCCCGACGTCAGCCGGTTATTTCATCCTGTGCGTCAGGGCCACTTCTTCGGGGCCGGTGATGCAAACATCCAGATCCTTGAGGACGCCGTCGCTGATGTCGTAGATCCAGCCATGCACCGTCACGGGTTGTCCGGCTTTCCACGCGTTCTGCACGATGGATGTGTGGCAGACGTTGGCGACCTGCTCGACAACGTTGAGCTCGCACAATTTGCTGTGCTTCTCTTCGTCGGTCGCGCAGGCGTCGACCTCGGCCTGCCGGAGGCGGTAGACGTCCTTGATGTTGCGAATCCAGTTGTCGATCAGACCGTTCTCCCCGTTGTCCAGAGCCGCCTTGACGCCGCCGCAGCCATAGTGGCCGCAGACAATGACGTGCTTCACTTTAAGCACGTCCACCGCGTACTGAATGACCGAGAGGCAGTTCAGGTCCGAGTGGACGACCAGGTTGGCAATATTGCGGTGAACAAAAACCTCGCCCGGCATCAAACCGACGATTTGGTTTGCGGGCACACGGCTGTCCGAACAGCCGATCCAAAGATACTCCGGAGCCTGCACCTTGGAGAGCTTGTTGAAGAAGTCGGGATCGGACTCCAGCATCTGGCCGGCCCAGGTCCTGTTTTTTTCGAAAAGAGCGGGGAGAACGCGCATTATGTCGTGGGATTGAGTTTCGGTTGTATGACGAGAGGCGTAGAGGGAGGACTCGATTTCTGGCTCTCGGATTTCAGCCAGGTCAGGCACTCGGCGAAGCGGTCGAAGATCTGGTTTTCCGGCAGGAGTGTCGGTATGATCTGCATTCGCGTAAGCCGGTCTCTGGAACCGTCGTTCAAGCCGGTCAGGGCGACGGTGACGCCCTTGTCTCGGAGATCCACTAGCGCTTCCTCCAGCGCGTAGGCGCCGCTTTGATCGATAAAGGGCACCTTCTTCATGCGAATGACCACATGATCGACATCCGGCATGGCGGCGACGAGGTCCTTGAAACCGAAGGCGAAACCGAAGAACAGAGGACCGTGTAGACGTTTGATGTAGACGCGGTCGCTCATTTCATCGGGCAGGTCCAGCTCATCAGCCCAGGGGGCGTCTTTGACGACCTCTCCCAACAGCGCTGTTTCAGACTCCTGCTCACCCAGATCGCCGCACTTCTTCATGAAGGTGACCGCAGCGAGGACCAGGCCAATGGCGACCGCAAAGAGGAGATTCCAGAACACCGTCAAGGTGAGCACAATGATCAGAACAAAGGCATCGGACCGGGGGATGTGGGCCAATTGTCGCATGCCCTTGTAGTCGATGATGCCGATTCCAACGGTGATCAGGATTCCGGCGAGCACGGTCAGAGGAATTTTTTCGGCGAGCGGTCCCGCGCCGAGAAGCAGGCCCAGTAACAAGACGCCATGGATGACGCCCGAGCGGCGGGTGCGGCCGCCGGCCTTCACATTGACCACCGTTCGCATCGTGGCGCCGGCGCCCGGCAGACCTCCAATGCAGGCGGAAGCCATGTTTCCAATGCCCTGCCCGATGAGTTCCTTGTTGGAGTTGTGCCGCGTCTTGGTGATGTTGTCGGCGACCACCGAGGTCAGGAGTGAGTCTATGGCGCCCAAGGCTGCCAGCATGGCGCCGAACTTGAGGATGAGAACGATATGCTCCATTCCAATTTGGCCAAGAGCGCCCAGTTTGAAGGCGGGAAACCCTGCCGGGACGTCGCCGATGACGGGGACGTTCAGCTTGAACACCGTCGTCAAAACGGTCATCGCAACGAGGGCGACGAGGGCGCTGGGGACGGTTTTGTTAACTTTGGGAAACAGGTAAATGATCGCAACGGTCCCGGCGCCGATGAGGGTTGCCGCCAAGTTGATTCCGCCCAGGGCCGACGGCAGCGACATGAGGACGTTGAAGGCTCCCTTGGGTGAAACCTGCCCCAGAAACGGGAAGAGCTGGATGATGATGATGATCGCTCCGATGCCCGACATGAAGCCGGATAGAACGGGATAGGGGATGTAGCGGATGTAGCGGCCAAGCCCGAGGACGCCCATGACGATTTGAAAGGCGCCCGCCGCAAGAAAGCAGGCGATGATCAAGCCCCATGCGTTTTCCAACGAACCGAACGCCGTAATTGCGGCGGCGACCACCATGGCGGAGACGACGGTCATCGGACCGGTGGGGCCGCTGATCTGGGAAGGAGTCCCGCCAAAGAACGCGGCGATGATGCCCAACGCAAAGGCTCCGTAAAGTCCGTAAATGGCGCCCAGTCCGGACGAAACGCCGAACGCCAAAGCCAGCGGAATCGCGACGATGCCCGCCGTAATTCCGCCGAAGATATCGCCGCGCAGGTGTTGTTTGTCCTTCATGCTGTAAATAAAACTGAACGTAGTTGCCCGGGGCCAGGTGGATTGACCGTCAAGGCTGTCCATTCCCGCCGAATCGAACTGCATGGAGGATAACGTGAAGGTAGTTATAGACAAATTGAAACAATTTACGTATATCCATAGATAATATCTATGGCTTATGAACTGGCTTAACTACCATCACTTCTACTATTTCTGGACGGCTGCCAAGGAAGGGAGCATCGGGAAGGCGAGCAAGGCGCTGAATCTCTCGCAGCCCGCAGTCAGCTCCCAGATCAAGTCGCTGGAATCAAGTCTGGAGGAGTCGCTGTTCCACCGGGGCAAGGGCGGCTTGCGACTGACTGAGGCCGGCCGTGTGGCTTTCGAGTATGCCGACGAGATCTTCCGGCTCGGCAAGGAATTTCGGGAGAATCTGAAAGGCGTCGGCACGGACCGGCCGGCCCGCTTGCGGGTGGGCATTTCCGACGTGCTGCCCAAACTGATCTCGCACCGTCTACTTGCGCCGGCGCTGGAAATGGAAATCCCCGTTCAATTGATTTGCGAGGAGGACAAGACCGAGGCTTTGCTGGCGGATCTCTCCATTCATCGGCTGGATCTGGTGATTGCGGACGGCCCCATTGGCGGAGCCGCGAGGATCAACGCCTTCAACCATTTCCTGGGTTCGTGTGGCGTCACATTCTTTGGAACGAAGAAACTCGTCCGGCTTTACCGCAAGGGTTTTCCCGGAAGCATCTCTGGAGCCCCTTTGCTCGTTCCGTCAGAGGGCACGCTGTTGCGGCGGTCGATCGACCGGTGGCTGTCTTCCAACGGTTATGCTCCACGTATTCGCGCCGAATTTCATGACAGCGCCCTGTTGAAGGTGTTCGGACGCGATGGCGCTGGAATATTCGTGGGGCCCACGATCATTGAAAACGAAATCTGCCGTGAGTTTCACGTCGAAGTCATTGGACGAACGGATCAGATACTCGAGGCGTTTTACGCCATCACGGTTGAGCGTAAAGTGCGGCATCCGGTTGCGCTGGCCATCACCCAGACAGCGCGTGAAAAGCTGTTTGGCGGTCAGGGCAATCAGGCCGCTGCCGGGCAGGCCGCGTCCGCGTGACACTGGCGGACGGGCTGAATCTCCGACCCTCTCAAACTTGACGATCGGCGCTCAGATTGGCGGCGTGGCGGATGTCGCGGCCTTCGTAGAGAAACACGACTTCCTCGGCGATGTTCTTGGCGTGGTCGGCGATGCGTTCCAGGCTTTTGGAGATCGTCATCAGGTGCAGGCTGCGCGTGATGTTCTTGGGATCTTCGATCATGTAGCCGGCGAGCTCGCGGTGCATCTGCTTGTTGAGCGCGTCCACGTCCTTGTCGCGGGGGACGATTGACTTGGCCTTGGCGGCGTCGGCGTTGACGAAGGCGTCCAGGGCATCGTCGAGCATCTCCATCGCCATGTTGGTCATGCGGGGGATGTCGATGTACTCCTTGAGCTGGGGCTCCTTGTTCAGTTCCATGGCTCGACGCGCGATCGTGGTGGATTCGTCGCCGACGCGCTCCAGGTCGTTGGAGGTTTTCAGCGCGACGGTGATCAGTCGCAGATCGTTGGCGAGGGGCGCCTTGGAGAGCAGCAGGACTGCTTTTTCATCGACGAGGATCTCCAGCTCATCGATGGCGTTGTCCTCGTCCTGGACCTCCTGAGCGAGCACGTCGTCGCGCTCGATGAGCGATTTGACGGCCTTGTTGACGACGCCTTTGGCCAGCGCCGCCATGCGCAGCAGGGTTTCCTTGAGATCGGCGAGTTCTTGTTGGAAGTGGGACATGAGATGCAATGAGGAATCAGCCGAAGCGGCCGGTGACGTAATCTTCGGTCTGTTTTTCGGTTGGGTTGGTGAAGATCTTTGAGGTGGCGCTGAATTCGATCAGCTCGCCGAGATAGAAAAAGGCGGTGTCGTCGGAGATGCGCGCGGCCTGCTGCATGTTGTGGGTGACAATGACGATGGTGAAATCCTCCTTCAGCTCGAGCGCCAGGTCTTCGATACGGGCGGTGGCGATGGGATCGAGAGCCGAGGCGGGCTCGTCCATCAGCAGGACAGTCGGCTTTATAGCAATGGCACGGGCAATGCAGAGCCGTTGTTGCTGTCCGCCCGAGAGGCTGAGCGCGCTGGTGTGGAGGCGGTCCTTGACCTCGTCCCAGAGCGCGGCCTGTTGGAGGCTGGTTTCAATCGCCTCATCGAGCGCGGCCTTTTGCTTCATCCCGTGCAGGCGCAGCCCGTAGGCAATGTTTTCGTAGATTGATTTCGGAAAGGGATTGGAGCGTTGGAACACCATGCCCACGTGTTTGCGCAGTTCGATCGCGTCGACTCCGGGTCCGTAGATCTCCTCGCCGCCGATCGTGACGCGGCCCTCGATGCGCACGTCGTCGATGAGGTCGTTCATGCGATTGAAACAGCGCAGCAAGGTGGACTTGCCGCAGCCCGAGGGGCCGATGAAAGCTGTCACGACTTTCTCGCGGATGGAAAAGGAAATGTTCTTCAACGCAGGCGAGTCGCCGTAGAAGAGCGAAAGGTCCTCCACCTCGATCAGCGGCGCGTCGTCGTCGGGGCGCGGCGCGGATTCCTTTTCCTGAACGGCAGGCCGGGCGAGCGGGGCGGTGGCGGAGGATTGGGACATGGGGTGACTGGCGTCTAGTGGCTTTGGCGCATTCCACGGCGCATTTTGGCGCGCACGAGAACGGCGACAATATTCAGGGTGAACGTGAGCAGCAGCAAGACCAGAACGGTCGCGTAAAGAATGGGCCGGGTCTGCTCGATGTTGGGCGACTGGGTCGAGAGAATGAAAACATGATAGCCCAGATCCATGAATTGATCGGTGGGACCGGTCGGGTAGCCGGACATGTAGTAGGCGGCGCCGGTGAAAAGGATGGGCGCGACTTCGCCGGCCGCGCGGCTGATCGAAAGGATGCCGCCGGTCAGAATGCCGGGCAGCGCCTGCGGGAGCACGACCTTGACGACGGTTTGCAGTTTGGTGGCGCCGAGGGCCAGACTTGCTTCGCGCAGGCCCGGCGCGATGGATTTCAGCGATTCCTCGGTTGCGACGATCACGACGGGAAGGGTCATCACCGCGAGCGTCATTGAAGCCCAGAGAATGGCGGGCTTGCCCCAGACCGGCTCGTCACTGTCGGGATAGAATAGCGCGTCCATTTCACCGCCGACAAAGCCGATGAAAAAACCCAGTCCAAACAGGCCGAAGACGATCGAAGGCACGCCCGCGAGGTTGTTTACCGCGCCGCGGATGACGCGGGTGTAGACGGAAATTGGGTTGGCGTATTCGGTCAGGTAGATGGCGGTGATAACGCCGACGGGTATGACGAAGATCGTCATCAGGATAACGCGGGCGGAGGTGCCGACGATCATGGGCAGCACGCCGGCCTTGTTGACGTCGAACATGTCCTGGTCCGTGCCGGAAATGATGAAGCGCAGCGAAATGCCCTCCCAGCCATGCCAGGTGACATTGATCAGAATGACGGCGAGGATGCCCAGGATGAGCGCGGTCGCCAGTCCGGTGAGGCCGGAGAAAAAGAACGAGGCCAGATCGAAGCTCTGGCGGTGGAACTGATTCGGCGTGTTCTTCGCGCTCATCAGGCGTTGCCCTCCAGTTTCTTCTTGAGGCGATGAATGATGAGGTCGCCCGCGAGATTGGAGACGAAGGTTACGGCGAAGAGAATCGTGCCGAGCATGAAAAGCATTCGGTAGTGGTGGCCGCCGAAGACGGTCTCGGCCAGCTCGGCGGCGATCGTCGCGGTGATGGTGCGCGCGGATTCGAGAATGTCCCAGGAGACGATGCTGGCGTTGCCGCTGGCCATGAGGACGATCATGGTTTCACCGATTGCGCGACCGAAGCCGAGAACGACGGCGGCGAATACACCGGGCAGCGCGGCCGGCAGGACAATGCGCCAGGCGGCCTGCCACTTTGAGGAGCCCAGCGCCAGCGCGGCCTGCGTGTAGCTGCGAGGCACACTGGTCAGCGCATCCTCCGCGATCGAGAAAATGACCGGCACGATCGCCAGGCCCAGCGCGATGCCGGCGACAAAGGTGTTCAGACGCGAATCGTAGTTGAAGACTTTTTGCAACACGGTCGCCATGACGAGCAGCGCAAAAAAACCGAGCACGACCGAGGGGATGCCGGCGAGCATTTCGATCGCGGGTTTGAGCCATTCCTTGACGCGCGGTTTTGCCAATTGGGAGACATAGATGGCGGCGGCAAGCGAGAGCGGCACGGCGAATAGCAGCGCGACGAGCGTCGCCTTCAGGCTGCCGATCAGGAGGGGAACGATGTTGTATTTGTGAATCTCGGAAACGGGCTGCCAGATGTGTTCGGGTTTGTCATAGCCTGTCCATTGGTAGGGTTTGAGCAGGTATTTCCACTCCGTGGTGTTGACGGCGGCGTCCTTGTCTTCGGGCGCTTCGGCGGCCTCCTCCACCTTGACCTCCATCATCAGCATGAGGGTCTCCTCGTCCATCTCGACGAACTCGTCGTCCGACAGTTCGAGATACGTCTGCAGCTCCGCTTTGGAAAGCGAGGCCATTTGATCGGGTTGGACAACGTCGATTTCCACCGAGCTGTCCATCTTGCCGAGGAAGATCGGCAAGGCTTCCCGTCCGACGAACAGGAAGATGAGAAACACCATCAGGATCGCGGACAGGGAAACGAGGAAGATGCCTTTCTCAACGAGCCACTCCAGCGGGCGACGCTTCTTCCCGCGAAGAATGCCGGTCCATCGGGAGTCGCTGGATTTGCCGGATGGACTGGTCACTGACAATGTGTGTTTAGATGAAGAAAGGGCGCCCCGGATCTGCGTTGGCTGAGCCGGGACGCCCTGGATTCAGTCACGGGTCTGTTGGAGGACAGGTTCCCGTTCTCCAGGAGGAACTATCGAGAGGAGAGTTGCATGGCTTTCGGCAGCGGGTAATAGCCGACGTTTTTGACGATTTTTTGGCCGTCGGCCGAGCGGATCCACTTCAGGTAGGCGCCGACCTCGCCCTTGTCGAGCGCGGGGTTCACGTAGATATACAAGTAACGCCAGATCGGATACCTGCCGCTGATGACGTTTTCTTCGGTTGGCGCGATCGCGGGTGAATTCGCGTCCTTTTTCACGAGGATGGTCTTGGCTCCACCTCCGTAGGCGGCGCCGCCGTAGCCGATGCCGGTCGTGTCCTTGCCAACGGCCTGGAGCACGGCGGCGGTGCCGGGCATGGTCTGGGCGCGGGCGACGAAGTCTTTTCCTTTGAGCACGTTCTTCTTGAAAAACTCATAGGTGCCCGAGCTGTTCTCGCGGCTATAGACCGTGATCCTTCCCGCTTTGCCGCCGACCTGGCTCCAGTCGGTGATCTTGCCGGTGAAGATGTTGTCGAGCTGGTCGATGGTGAGGTGTTCGACGCCGTTGGCGGCGTTGACGTAGACCGACAGTCCGTCCAGCGCGACCTTGTATTCGGTCGGCGATTTTCTGAAGGCCTTGATGCAGGCGATCTTTTCCTTGGCCTTGATCTTGCGGGAGGCGTTGGCCAGGTCGGTGGTCTTGTTCTGCAGGGCCGCAAATCCGGTGCCCGAGCCGCCGCCGGTGACCTGGATGGTCGTGCCGGGGTTTTGAGCCATGTAAACCTCGGCCCATTTCTGGGCGAGAATCACGAGGGTGTCCGAGCCCTTGGCGGTGATGGTTCCGGCCTGGGCGGTTGCGGCGGTCGCGACAATGGCCGCGGCGCAGATGGATTGAATCAGTTTCTTCATATTGTGTTTGAGCGATGGATTCGATGTGATGCCGTTAGGCTCCGCGGATTATCCAACGCCAAAGTCACGAACAGGCGCCGGGCAGGTGATGGATCTGTGACAATGCTCCGACCCGCATTCAATAGTTGAACTGCAATTGAAATCCTACGCGATCCGCATCTGTGGTTGATGCGTAGGGCGCCACTCCCGTGTTGGTGCGCTCAAAGGTCTTGGTGTATTGAACGGACAACTCGGCGTAGGGCCACGGCGACCATTCCACGCCGAAATCCATTTCATTGACGACGGATCCCGGGGCGTTGGCGGCAAATTTTCGTCCGCCGTCGTAGTAGTTCCACCTGACGTAGGGAAAGAAACGTCCCCAGCTGGTTTCCTTCTGGTAGTAGGCCATCAGGTATCCGCCGTGAAGGAAGGTTGAGTCGACGCGAGTGAGATCCGGACTCAGAGTCGGACCGCGACCCACGTTCCATTCCGCCTCCACACCCCATGGCTGGGGATAGAGAATGATGCTGCCTCCGACGCGCTGGTCGGTCGTGCCGTTCGCGCCGGCGGAGGGAGTCACCAGCAGTCCGAGGCCATCGGGATCCACTGTGCTGACCTGATATTCGCCGTGGTAGGCCTGGACGCCCAGTTCCAGAAACCGACCGTTGTCAAACTTGAACGGGTAGGTCGCCCTGGCCACCGTGTGAAAGGCGCCGTTGACGTCGTTTCGATTGGGACCTTGCCCGTTGTAAATACCGAGGCCCAGCATGCCATAATTTCCCGAATGCTTAAGGCCCAGCTTCTTCATCTCCTTGAAGCGCTTCTGAACTTCCGTGGGGGTCCAATAAAAGATCGCGGCAATATCACGTTCGTTTTCTGCGGCGCTGTTGATGCCGTCTGCTCGTTCAAGCGTCGGGCGGTTCTGGCTCGATTGGAGGTTCACGAAGCCAAAGGGGACCTTCGACTGTCCAAGACGAACGCGGAATTCCTTGTTGGCGTCCAAGGCCAGATCCCCGTAAAGGTCGCGCATTTGCAGGGCGAAACCGCCGCCGACGGACGCCGCGAAATCCATCTGAGCGTAGAGGTAGAGCCGCTCCGCCACGTCGCCGGAAAACTTGATCCGGCCCCGGCGGATTCGAAGCGACTCACTATCCCGGGCTGATCCGTCGTTGGGCACGTTCAGGACGGCTCCGCTTTGATTGAAGAGGCTCGTGTAGCGAACCTGGGTGTAGCCAGCGAGTTTCAGCTTGTTGTACCACTTTCCATCCAGTCTTTCGTTGATTGCCTTGTCGAGAATGGACTTGAATTCCGGATCGGCTGTGATCGGGCTGAGTTCTCTGACTGGCATGGCGACGGTCCCGGGTTGCGCCGCTTCGGTCTGGATTGCCGTGGCCTCGTCTTTGGTCAAGATGCCCTTCTTGATCAAGGCGTCGAGCAGGGCGTCGTTTGATTGAGCGTGGGCGGCTACGCAAAGGCTCCCAAGCGCAATGAAGGCGACGGTTGCCGTGAGGCATCGTTTCACTTTTTGGTTCAGTTGTTTCATCGGTTCGGTTTCTCGTTTCGATTTGCTTGGTGATAAGGTGAATTGCCGGAGCAACGAGAAGATGGCGCCAATGTTACAGTTGTGTGACAAAGGCGAGAGAGTTCAGCTGAAATTGCGGATTTCCTCAAAGCAGCCATGCCACTGCGGCGGCGATCAGACCGGCAACAGGCAGCGTGACGATCCAGGCGAAGAGCATTTCACGTACAGTTTTCCATTGGATGGACCGGGCATCGCGTTTGAGGCCCATGCCAATGATCGAGCAGGAACTCACGTGAGTCGTGGAAACTGGCGCTCCGAGGCGGGAGGCGACGATCACCAGAGCGGCTGTGACGAGGTTGGCCGAGCAGCCTTCGGCCGGAGACATGGACGTGACTTTGGTGGCGAGGGTCTCGGTGACTTTGAAGCCGGCGAGCGCGCTTCCAAGTCCCATCGCGACCGCCACTGCGAGAAGCGCGGCGTTCGAGGGCAGGTTTAGCCGGCGAGTGATTTCGGGGTTGGCGCCGCAGGACTCGGAGGACTCGGAGATAACGCATGCGCCGTTGGTTGTCATTGCGACGGCGTTGTTTTCCAGGGGAACGATGCCTCCGGTGGAGCTGGACAGGCACAGGCAATGCTGAGCCAGCTTTGCCATGAGTCGTTGGAACAACGGATACAGCGCGAAGGTGAACGCGAGAGCCAGAATCGGGCTCACCGCCAACGGGATCAGAAACTTCTCAATCAATCTTTGCCATGCCAACCCGCCGACCCCCGCAACGACGATCCCCGCGCCCACCAGCGATCCGGTGATTGCGTGCGTGGTGGACACCGGCATTCGCGCGAACGTCGCCGCCGCTGCCCGCGAGGGTGGCGATGCCTTTGGAGACATCATTGGCGCCATTCCAGAATGCCAGGCCGAGAACCAGAATGAACAGCATCACTGAAACAGCCATGTGAGCTAAGAGAATCAAGCGGCCTCCTTCTTCCAACTATTTCATTGGATCAGCCATGCCTGTCACGGAATCGTAACTTCCTCGTCACGCTGTCGTAATTGATCGGCCGGAGAGTGGCGACATGAAATTTCGAATCTGGGTGTCGGTTGGATTCATGTCCGCCAGTTTATCACAGGGCTCCCACGCCCAGGATGAAATTGGAGATACGCGCGCAACGCTTCAGCAATGGGTCGAGGCGCGAATGACTTTGGGCCGCGTCGAGGCTGACTGGCTCTCCGACCGTGAAACGCTCGGGGCGGCCATCGGACTGTTCGAGGGAGAGCTCAAACGCCTGGACGACCAGCTCAAGGCCATCGAATCGGGCGCAGGCCAGAACAAGGGCAACCAACAGATCAAGAAAGAGATCGAGGAGCAGACGGTCGAAAACGAGGAATTGAAATCGGCGCTCGATAAAATCGGCGCGCTGCTCACGAGGTTTGAAGCCAAGTTCCAAAAGCTTCACAAGCGTTTGCCGCCGCCGGTGATCGACAAGATCACGCCGCTGTTTGCGATGATGCCCGTGGATCCGGCGAGCACCAAAATGACCGAGGGCAAGCGTGTCCAGGTTTTGATCGGCATGCTCAAGGCGGTCGACGAATTCAACGGCTCGGTCCGTGTTGAACCCGAGGTGCGGCAAATCTCCGAAGGCGGCGAAATCCAGGTTCGCACGCTCTATCTCGGACTGGGTCAGGCTTTCTACACCGACAAGAACGGCAATTACGCCGGAACGGGAACCGCCACGGCGACCGGCTGGGAGTGGGCCGAGAACAAGGAACTGGCGCCGCTCGTCGCCAAGACTCTGGCCATCTATGACAGCGCGCAACCCGCCGCCTACGTCGGACTCCCGATCAAGGTGAACTGATTTTCCCCCACGCGAATGCTACACCGATTTTTCAAATTCATTTCCGGGCTTCTACTGGTTGGATTCGCCGCCACGGCGACGGCGCAGGATTTCTCGGCCGTTTCAGGTTCCGCTAAAAAGGATCTGAACGCGGCGCTGTCGGATCTGGCGGCGGCGCAAATGCGCATTTCGGAGGAGAAAATCCCATTGGCGGAGAAATGGGCCAAGGCGGAGGAAGCGACGCTCGCCCGGCGTCGGGAGGTCGAGAAGACCACCCGCGATCTGGAAAACAAGATCGTGGATTTGAATGTGCTGAAATCCGAAGTGAAGGCTCGCGGCGCTGAAATCTCCTTCGTAAGCGGCGCCTTGAACGAATACCTGAACGCCTTCGAATCACGGACGCATATCGCGGAGGTCGCGCGTTACAAGGATGGCATCGCCGCCGCGCGCGCCGACTCGGGCAACGCGGATCGGGGCGTGTTCGAGCGTCTTGAAAAACGCCTCGGCATGCTGGACACGGCGCTGGATCGCATCGACGCCGTGCTGGGCGGCGAGTCGTTCGAGGGCAAGGCGCTCACCGAGTCCGGCAAGCTGGAGAACGGAACCTACGCGCTGGTCGGACCGTTGGCCGCCTTCGCCTCCAGCGAGAGCGGAGCGATCGGGTTGACCCGGCTGCAGTTGAACACAACAGAGCCGTCGGTCATTCCCGCGGCAGAAGCTTTTCAGGCCGAACTCAAGGCGCTCGTCAGCGGCGGCGCCGGCGCGGTTCCATTCGATCCTTCCGGGGGCAACGCCGACAAGATCGCGGCAACGAAGGAAAGTTTTGTGGAGCACGTTTCCAAGGGCGGTCCGGTGGTGGTTCCCATTCTCGTCATGGGCATTCTCGCCGTCGTCATCGGCCTGATGAAGTGGATTCAAATCGCGGGCGTCCGCCTGGCGAAGCCGCGCGACCTGCAGATCATTCTCGATCGGGTGAAGGCCGGCAACGAGGAGGGCGCCATGGCCCACGCACAGACGATCAAGGGTCCGGTCGGTGAACTCATGCAGGCGGCGGTCCAGCACGCCGGCGAAAAGAAGGAGTACATTGAGGAGGCGCTTTACGAGAAGATGCTCATTGCCAAGCCTCAACTTGAGCGGTGGATGCCCTTCGTGGCGTTGGCCGCCGCCACCGCGCCGCTGCTTGGTCTGCTCGGCACGGTCACCGGCATGATCAACACTTTCCGTCTGATCAGCGTGTTCGGCACGGGGGATCCGAAGATGCTGTCATCCGGCATTTCCGAGGCGTTGGTCACCACGGAGTTTGGCCTGATTGTCGCCATCCCGGCGTTGCTGATTCATGCCTTCATCTCGCGGAAGGCCAAGGGCGTGCTGGGCAGCATGGAGCAGGCTTCCGTCGCCTTCATCAATGGCGTTCCTGACGAAGGCGGCGATGACGGCGGCGAACCGCCGAGGGCCGAAGGCGGCAAGCCGGCGCCGAGCCCTGTCCCCGAAAAATCTGAGACCGTTGAAGAAACCGAGGAGCTCACGAACGCGGCGCCCGTGGCCGCCTGACCCGAACCCGGGAGCCTTTCTCCGAAACCACAACCAAACAGGAAACGACATGATCGACGAAATCGCGAAATTGACTCATTTGTGGCTGGCCGGTGGCTGGCTGATGATCCCGTTGCTCGTCATGGCCTTTTTCATTTATGGGACCGCGCTGCAATTGCTGGTCTATTTTTCCAAACGCGAGTTCAAGCGGACGCCGCAGAAGGATTGGGAGCAGTGGGTGTTGGAACCCGACTCGGGTCGCGGCGAGGTCGGAGAGATCATTCGCTACACCCAGGACGACGCCCGCACGAGGGATGAGGTGCAGGACCGCTTTTCCGAGGTCGTCTCCGCCAAGCTTCCTGAAATTGACCGCCGTCTGGTGTTTATGAACGTCATGGTCGCCGCCGCGCCGTTGCTCGGCCTGCTCGGCACGGTGTTGGGCATGATCGCCACGTTCGACGGCATTTCCATCGGCGGAGCCAAAACCGCCGATCTGATCGCCTCGGGCATCTCCGAGGCGCTGATCACCACGGAAATGGGGCTGCTGGTCGCGCTTCCCGGCTACGCGCTTGCCTCTCTCGTCAAGGCTCGACGCGACGAGTACGAGGCCTTTCTCGCCAAGCTCGAAAGTTTTACGCTGTTGACCTTTGACGGCGGAAATGGCGGTCGACCGCCGGTTTCTCCCGAGTCCATGAGTTCCTCCAACGCCGAGCCGGTGTTTGAGGCCGTCAACGAGGACGACTACCTCGGAGCGCCCGTTCCCGCCTGACGCCCGCCGTCCATGAAAAGCCGTCGATCCATCACCGAATCCGACAAGCTGGAGGAGATCAACATCTCCCCGCTGATCGATATGGTGTTTATCCTCCTGATCTTCTTCATCGTCACCACGGTGTTTGTCGAGGAGCCGGGCGTCGATGTGAGCCGCCCGCGGGCGGCGTCCGGCGAGCAGCTCGACAAGAACAGCATTCTCATCGCGATCACCGGCGACGATCAGGTCATCTACGGCGGCTCCAATATTGGCGTCGGCGGGATCCGTCCCCTGGTGAAGAGACTTACCCGACAGGATCCCATGCCGGTCATTCTCCAGGTCGACGCCGCTGCGTTGGCGGAGACGGTCGCGAAGGCGCTGGACGCCGCGCAACTGGGCGGCGCGCTGCGGATCGACATCGCCACGGACAAGGGCTGACGACCGATGAGAGGCCGACGTTCCATTCAGGATTCCGATGAGATCGAGGAGATCAACATTTCCCCGTTGATCGACATGGTTTTTATCCTCCTGATCTTTTTCATCGTCACCACGGTTTTCGTTGAGGAAAGCGGCGTGGGGGTGGATCGGCCGCAGAGCGCCAGCGTCTCCATGTCGGAGAGCGAAAGTCTGATTTTCGAAGTGGACGCCAGGGGGCAGGTGATCCTTGACGGCAAGGAAGTCGGGGTCGCGGGCGTGCGGGCTCTGGTGCGCGACAAGGCGGTGCGCGAGGAATCGCCGGTGATCGTCAAGGCGCTTAAAGGCGCCCACGCCGGGGTGGTGATGTCGGTCGTGGACGAGGCCCGCATGGGCGGCGCCGAAAACGTGAGTCTGGCAACGGACAAGGACGGCTGAGCGCGCGCTGGAGGAATGCATCGATGAGAAAAGTATTTACCCCACCCGAGATTGGCGGCGGCTGGATGCGCGCGGTGTTCGGCGCGATCCTCCTGACGGCCTCGGTGTTTCTCGTGCTGCCGCTCACCCAGATGCTGTCGGCCGGTCGCGTCGACAAGGTCCTGACAGGCCTTGAGACGGCGACCCTTGAGCCCCCGCCCCCGCCTCCGGTGGTCGAGGAGGAAGAGCCCGAACCCGAGCCGGAGCCGGAGCCGGAACCCGTGCCGGAACTCGACCTCGCGGCGAACGACATGTCGTTTGAGATTCCGAGTCTCGACATTGGCATGGGAACTGGAGGCGCCTTGAATGATCGTCTCGCGAGTTTTGTGGGCGCGGCCGCCCAGATGGATCAGGCGGAGGTTTTCGAACTTTCCGATTTGGACAGCAAACCCATGCTCGTCGGTCCGGTCCGGCCCAAACATCCCCCAAGCCTGCTCAAACAGAAGGTTTCGGGTTCGGTCGTCCTGTTGTTCGTCGTGAACGACCAGGGCCGGGTCGAGGAAGCGCGGGTGGAGAATTCTAGTCGGCCTGAGTTTGAGAAGCCCGCCCTGGATGCCGTGCGTCGGTGGAAGTTTAAACCCGGTCAACGCGAAGGCGGGGCTGTCAGTGTCTACGTTCGGCAGCAAATCCAATTCAACGTCAATTCCTGACTCTGACTTACCCCATGAAGCCTCTATTTCACGTCTCTCGAATTCGCGCCTTGGCATGGTATGGCTGGCTGGCGTTGGCGCTCGCCATGCCGACGACAGGCGCGGCTCAACTTTTCAAACTCAAGGAGCGCGGAGCGGATTCGGCGACTGAGGCTGCCGCCGCCGCCGTCGTGGTCGAGCCGGCGCCGATTCGACTTCCCACGGGTCGCGCAGCGATCCCGCGGAACCTCAAACTCTCCAATCCTCCTTCCTCGGACAACCCCCTGGCCGCATTCTGGTCCGATCGCAACTTTGTGAAAAGCTTTGCCGGCAGTTTCGGATATCGCACGGACATCGAGCCTCCAAAACCAACGGCCTCCAACACCAACTTCATTGGCGGAACCAATGAACTGTCGTTCCACAATGAAATGTTGTTTCCGCTGATGACCCGCGACACGGACGCCGCCATCAAGCTGCTCACTGAGAACGTCACGACCAACGACAACGCCATTTTCGATTACTATCTGGGCAACCTGTATTTTCAAAAGAGCGAACACGAGAAGGCGGTTCCCGCGTATCGAAGCGCGATCGACAAGTTTCCCAATTTCCTTCGCGCGCACAAGAACCTCGGCATTTCGCTTGTGGGCATGGAGCGGTTTGAGGAGGCGATTCCGGAATTGACCCGGACCATCGAGCTCGGCGGCGGTGATGGCCACGTCTACGGCATCCTTGGCGTGTGCCATTTGAAGCACGAGAACTACATCGGAGCGGAGGGCGCCTATCGCAACGCAATGATGTTGATGCCGGGTCAGCGCGATTGGAGAATGGGATTGCTCACCTGCCAGATCGAGCAGGGCAAACTGAGCTCCGCGGACTCCTTTCTCGAAACGCTGATCAAGGCCGATCCGACCGACGCGAGGCTTTGGGACATTCAGGCGAGTCTTTTCATGCAGATGGAAAAACCGAAGCGAGCGGCCATCAACTACGAGATTCTCCGCAAGCTCGGAAAGGCCAGCCTCGCGAATCTTATGCTGCTCGGCGACATCTACATGAGCCAGGAATCTCCAATGCTGGCGTTGTCGGTTTACCTGGAGGCGATCGAAAAGGACGGTGTGAACGATGTGCGCCGCTCGCTGCGCGCGGCGGGCATTCTGGCGGCCAGCGGGGCCTGGGACGAGGCGCGCGCGATCTTCGGCAGGATCCGCGACCTTCACGGCGAGAAACTCAAGGAGGCCGAGGAGATGACACTGCTGAAGCTGGAGTCCAAAGCCGCGTTGGCCAGCGGCGAGGGCGATCGGGCGATCGAAGTTCTGGAGAAGATCATTGGAAAGAATCCGTTGGATGCCGAGGCGCTGTTGATGGTCGGCGATTACTACGCGGCGCCGCCGGAGGAGGAAACCGACGAGCAGGCGGCCGTCCGGGTGGCCAGGGCGGATCATCGTTACGATCTGGCTTCGCAGATTGAGGGATTTGAAGCGGCCGGACTGGTCAAACGCGCGCAATTGCAGGTGCGCGCGCGGAAATACGACAGAGCTGTCGATTTGCTGACACAGGCTCAGAAAGTCCGGTATCGCGACAACATCCAACGCTATTTGGAGGCGGTTCAACGGGCGGCGCGAAAGCGGTCCTGATTCGCATTCGAACCGCCACTCCGCGCGCATTTTCAGATTCATGTCACCACAGCGGGAATGTCATTCCGATCGGGCGAGCCATGCCCGTTGCCGGTCGCCTTTGTCGTTATTACGGCGCTGGTTGACCCTCGTCCTGGCGGCGCTCCTGCCCGGCGCGGCGTTGGCGCAGTCGTCGGAGGGCGGCGCGATCGCGGGCCGGGTGTCGAATTCGTTCGGGCGTGGCGGGTCGATTCCCGGCGCGGTCGTCAGCGTGCGGGGAACGACGCTGGGCGGGACAAGCGATGCCCAGGGAAGTTTTCAGATTCAGAATATTCCCGCGGGCGTTCACGCGATCTTTGTTTCAAAGCCGGGGTTTGAGCGCATGACGATTGTTGATATCCGCGTGGCGGTCGGACAAGTGACGAAGGCGGACGCCGCGCTGTCGCCGGTGGTTCAGGAGCTTGAGCCATTCGAGGTCATTTCCGATCCACCCGCCGAAAACCAGATCACGGCGCTGCTTGCCGATCGTCAGGACGCGTCCGCGGTGACTGACGCGATCGGCTCGGAGTTCATCTCACGGGCGGGCGCGGCGAATGCGGCGGAGGCGATGTCGAAAGTCACCGGCGCTTCGGTGGTTGGCGGCAAGTATGTGGTCATTCGCGGATTGGGCGATCGTTACAGCAACACGATGCTAAACGGCAGCGGCGTGCCGAGCCCCGACCCGGATCGCAAGTCGGTGCAGATGGATATTTTCCCGGCTTCGGCGATTGATTCGATCGTGATCAGCAAGACCTTTACTCCGGATCAGCCGGGCAGTTTCAGCGGCGGCTCGGTGAACATCAAGACGAAGAGTTTTCCCGAGGAGTTCTTTTCCAATGCGAGCGTCGGCCTGTCCTACAACACGCAGACGACGGGCACGGACGACTTTCTCACGACGCCGGGCGACGGCAAATGGGACTGGGCGGGTTTCGACGATGGGACACGGTCGATTCCAGATGAGTGGGCGGGCCCGAATTACGTTATTCTCCCGAATCCGAACACGGGAGAGCGGCCGCTTCTGGATCAGGCGACGGGTCGGGGCGCGGCGGCGATGGCGGCGGGCGAGGAGTTGGCCGCGCTGGGTCAGGCCTTTTTTCCGAAGCTGACGCCCGATCGACGAAGGGCGCCGGCAAACCACAATTTCAGCGTCTCCATCGGGGACAGCACGAATCTCACGGAGAACGTCACTTTCGGTTATCTCGCGGGCGTTTCGTATGACCGCGATTTCAAAAATTACGACGACGGCTTCCGGCGGCAATTCAGGAACAACGCCGGAACGCTGCAGGCGGATCTCGATGTGGTTGAGGCAAAATCGACGGAGGAAGTGTCTTGGGGTTCGTTGGTCAATCTCGGACTGAAGTTCTACGATCGGCACGAGATCACCTTTAATTTTCTCTATAATCGGAACAGCGAAGACACCGCCGTCACCCAACTCGGCTCACTCGACAATGTCGCGGGCCGGGTGTTCGAGAATTACGCGCTGGCTTTCATCGAGCGGGAGATTCAGTCCTTTCAACTGGCGGGCAAACATGAGCTGCCATGGAAATATGAGGCCCAGACGGATTGGAGCGTTTCCTACGCGACGACGAGCCAGAACGAGCCGGACCGGCGTTTCTTCGCCCTGGACCGCAACCCGGTCACCGGCGCCGCCAGCATCGATCTGTCGTCCTACACCGCGCCGACACGATTCTTTCGCGAGCTAAACGAGAACAATCTGAATCTGAAAATCGATCAAAGCATTCCGTTCGAGCAGTGGAACGGACTCGACAGCGAGTTGAAATTCGGGGTGAACCGATCGTTGTCGAAGCGGGACTACAAAGAGCGTCGCTTCACCTACGGGTCCAACAACGATTTTGCGCATCTTGGCGACCCGGATCTGTTCATCATCGATTCGGCATTTGAGCCGCAGCCGCCTCCCAATCGATTCGGCGGGTTTCGCTACAACGTCTACGCCTTCGAAGAGCCGTTCAACAACTACACGGGCGAGCTGACCGTGGATGCGGGATATGGCATGTTCGACCTCGCGTTGACCGAGAGGCTGAACTTCATCGGCGGCGTTCGGGCCGAGGCGTCAACCCTGTCGTTGGACGCCAACGGCGCCGCGGTTTCCTCCCCGGGCGCCCAGGGGTCCACCTCGAAGAGCAATCTGGATATCCTGCCGGGCGCGAGTTTCGTGTATGCGATGCGGACCAACGTGAATCTCCGCGTCGCCTACGGACAGACGCTGGCGCGGCCAACCTTTCGCGAAATTTCCCCGGTTCCAACCTTTGACTTTATTGGCGGCGATATTCTGCAGGGCAACTCGGCGCTCGAGCAGACTTCGATTCAGAATTACGACATTCGCTGGGAGTGGTTTCCCCGTCCGGGCGAGGTGTTGGCCGGGGGCTTTTTCTACAAGACATTGAAGATGCCGATTGAGAAGGAGGAGATTTCGGCGAATCACGAAGTGACCTACAACAATCGTGAGAAAGCCACGGTGTTCGGTTTCGAGGCGGAGTTGCGCAAGGATTTGGATTTCATCGATTCGTCGCTCAGCAACTTCAACTTTGGCGCGAATTTCTCCTACATTCGCTCGGAGGTGGACACGACGAGGTTCGAGTTCGACAAGCACGCGCGTGGCATCAACACGCGTCCGCTGCAGGGACAGTCGCCGTACATCATCAATCTCGATCTTACCTATCGCCACCCGGATCTGGGCACGACCGCGAGTGTCTTCTTCAACATCTACGGTGAGCGCCTCGAAAAGACCTCCCGCATCGCGCCGAGCGTTTTCGAAGCCTCGTTTGCGTCGTTGGATTTTCGACTGTCCCAGAGGCTCACCGAAAAGTGGACCGTGAAGCTCTCAGCCAAGAACCTCCTCGATCCGTCGGTGGAGCGAACCCAGGACCAACCCGACGGAAGCGGCGTCGGCACGGTGTCGTCCTACCGGAAGGGCCGCTCGATCGGCATTGCCTTTAGCTACGATTTTTGATCGAGCCCGCGGACCCTTCCCGGACGAATTTGGACAGAAGTTGAACCAGCAATCTCCCTTTCGGTTGCGCAGCCATCCAGTAGTTCACCAAAGCGTAACAAGCCCGACGCTCTGGTGTAACCTTCGGTTGTTTTAGTCTTTTCGGTATTCGACAACAAACGAACGAAACAAAGAACATGATCACTGAAATCCGCAAACGTATCTCCTGCCTCTTCGCAATGTCGCTTACTGTTTCTGTCGCGGCGGCCGCGGACATTGCCGTCTCCGACGGCGGCGTCAATGACATCGTCGGCAATACGACCTGGACCTCCGACAATGTCTATCTACTCGAGGGGCGCGTGTTCGTGGAAGCGGGCGAAACGCTGACGATCGAGCCGGGTGTGGTGATCAAGGGCAAGCCAGGCAGCAATGAGAACGCCTCGGCATTGGTTGTCGCCCGGGGCGGAAAGATATTTGCCGAAGGCACAGCCGCCGATCCCATCATCTTCACGGCGGAGGCCGATGACATGGGCGACCCCTTTGACCTGGGACCGACGGATCGCGGGCGTTGGGGAGGCTTGATCGTCCTCGGAGCGGCGACGCTCAACAGCCCCGCCGCGGCCGGCAGTCCGATCATGGACAACATCGAGGGAATCCCGACCAGCGAGCCTCGTGGTCAGTTCGGAGGAAGCGACGACAACGACAACTCGGGCGTGATCCGCTACGTGTCGATCCGGCACGGAGGCGTTTCGATCGGCTCCAACAACGAGATCAACGGCCTGACGCTCGGCGGCGTGGGCCGAGGGACGACCGTGGAGTTCGTTGAAGTCTACGCCAACCTGGATGATGGCGTTGAGTTCTTCGGCGGGACGGTCGGCGTGAAGCACGCTGTGGTGAGCTACTGCGGAGACGACAGCTTTGACTACGATCAGGGCTGGCGTGGAAAGGGCCAGTTCTGGCTGACGATTGGCGATAACGCGATGGACAACGGCGGCGAACATGACGGCGATGTGGACGACTTCACGAAACTGCCGTTGAGCAATCCGCTGATTTACAACGTGACCTACATCGGTCCCGGCTCGGGAGCCGGGACGGGCGGAGACGCTCTGCGGATGCGGGAGAACGCCGCGGGCAAATACTACAACTCGATTTTCACCGGCTTTGGCGATCAGGCGGTTCGAGTCGACAGCAACGCCGGGGCGCGGGTCACCGCCGGCGACCTGGACATCCAGCAGAGCCTCTTCTTCGATTTCGGCGCCGGATCGACCGCGGCGGATATCGCGTCGACCGACGCGCAGGTGTTCTTCACGGACATGGCCAAAGGCAATGCGATCAGCGATCCGATGTTGATGGGCATCGGGCGGATCTTCGACGCGGCGGATGCATTCGATCCCCGACTGCAGGGCGGCAGCCCGGCGCTAATGGCCGGACTGGACGAGCCGGGCGATGGGTTCTTCAACGACGTGAGCTTCAAGGGCGCCTTTGACGGGACGGTCAACTGGGCGTCGGCCTGGACGATCATGGGGGCGACGGACCTGATCAGCGAGGCGGGAGCGGCGGAGCCGAACTACGCGTTGGCGCAGGGTCAGACAATCACGGTGATTGACGGCGGGGCCAATGACATTCAGGGCAACGCGGTGTGGCGCAAGGGCAACACTTACCTCCTGGAGGGGCGCGTGTTCGTGGAGGCGGGCGAAACGCTGACGATCGAGCCGGGTGTGGTGATCAAGGGCAAGCCAGGCAGCAATGAGAACGCCTCGGCATTGGTTGTCGCCCGGGGCGGAAAGATATTTGCCGAAGGCACAGCCGCCGATCCCATCATCTTCACGGCGGAGGCCGATGACATGGGCGACCCCTTTGACCTGGGACCGACGGATCGCGGGCGTTGGGGAGGCTTGATCGTCCTCGGAGCGGCGACGCTCAACAGCCCCGCCGCGGCCGGCAGTCCGATCATGGACAACATCGAGGGAATCCCGACCAGCGAGCCTCGTGGTCAGTTCGGAGGAAGCGACGACAACGACAACTCGGGCGTGATCCGCTACGTGTCGATCCGGCACGGAGGCGTTTCGATCGGCTCCAACAACGAGATCAACGGCCTGACGCTCGGCGGCGTGGGCCGAGGGACGACGGTGGAGTTCATCGAAGTCTACGCCAACCTCGATGATGGCGTTGAGTTCTTCGGCGGGACGGTCGGTGTGAAGTATGCGGTCGTGACGTTCTGTGGAGACGATTCGTTCGACTACGACCAGGGCTGGCGCGGTAAGGGGCAGTTTTGGTTTACGATTGGCGACAACGCGATGGACAACGGAGGCGAGCACGATGGCGACGTGGATGATTTCACAAAGACGCCCTTCAGCAATCCGACGATTTACAACGTGACGTATGTCGGGCCTGGCTCGGGCGCGGGCACGGGTGGCGACGCCCTGCGGATGCGGGAGAACGCCGGGGGCAAATACTACAACTCGATCTTCACCGGCTTTGGCGATCAGGCGGTTCGTGTGGACAGCAATGCCGCGGCCCGCGTGGCGGCGGGCGATCTCGACATTGCGGGCAACATCTTCTTCGATTTCGGCGCCGGATCCACGGCGACGGACATTGCCTCGGCGGACGCGCTTGTGTTCTTTACGGATATGAGCAAGGCCAATCAGATTGTCGATCCGATGCTTGGCGGGCTGGATATCAACGTCGTGTTCGGGCTGGATCCGCGTCCGGCAATGGCCAGCCCGGCATTTGCGCCGAGTCGCGTCGCCCCGGCGGGCGATGATTTCTTTGTTCAGGCCAACTTTGTGGGCGCGTTTGGCGTCGCCAACTGGGCGGCCGGCTGGACGATCCTGAATGAGTCTGAATTCCTGACGAGCGCCGGGATGGCGACGCCCGTTCCGCTGGAGTTGGGTTTCACGCCCGCGCTGGGCAAGCTGACGCTCGGTTTTGCCACGGGCGCAGGCATCACCTATCAACTGCAATCGTCGCCGAATGCGGCTGGCCCGTGGACTGACGTTGGAGTGTCGGTGTCTGGAGACGGCGCCGTTCACATCTTCGACGCGATTATTGGGATCGAGCCATCGCTGTTTTTCCGGATCGTTGAGCGGTGACAGCGGGCCTGGGCGGGAACGATTCCATCAATGAAAGAGGACCGCACAGGCGGTCCTCTTCTCATTTGATCCGAACTAAAGCGGCCCTCCGGCCGTTCCGCCCTACTTCTTCAAGACGGCCACGGTGAGGTCGTCGAACTCGGTGACGGAGTCCGATTTGGTCCAGACGCCGATGCTGCCCGGACCTATAAAGGTTTCGTTCTCAACGTCGAAGAGTTTCTTGTCGTTCAGATACACCGTGAAGAGACTTCCTTTGGCAATGACGCGAAGGGTGTGCCAACGCCGGTGGGAGACCCGGGCATGGACGCCGTAGGTTGCGCTGCTGCCCTTGACGCCGAGGTTGACCCGTCTGCCGTTCTCGGTCTTAAACGCGACCACGTTGCTCTCACCCGAACTGGCCCGAATGACGTAGTAGTTGTTGTTGTCCTGATGGCGAAAGATGATTCCTCCCGTGGCCGACATCTCGCCGCGGATGGTCCTGAACTTCACGGAAATGTCCACGTCGGTCGCTGAAATATCTGTATTGATGGCCTGGAGGTAGCGCTTGGTGATTTTTTCCGAGCTGAGCTGCGTGAGCATTTTCTCGCCGGAGGGCGCGTCCCGCGCGATGGCGGTAATCCATTTCATGGGCCCGCCAGAGCCGGTAATTGCGGGGGTAAATCCCGCGGGCATTTTACCGGCCTTGTCGGCCTCGAAATCGAATACCTTCGCGCCTGCCGGAACGGGCGGCGCCGCGGCATGAGCGGAGGGCAGAGTCGAAGTCAAACAGCCGAAAACCAACGCCGCGACGAAAGCGGGCGCTCCGAATGAAGGAAATGTTGCCAAGCGGCGGAATGCTGACGTTCTCATATTAGATGTGGTGTATCAGTTTAATTGTCGCGCCGAACGGAACGCGGTTTTGTCCCAATTGAGAATCGAGCATGCGATCCGTCGGTCAGCCTGGAATCGGAAAACGTCGAGAGGCTGCGGGGATTGGGGTTTCCATGGCCTGTGTCTATGCCTCGGGGATGGTCGTGGCAAGCAGTAATTGCGACCAAGGGGCCAAGTGTGGGACGCGTCCTGGCGAAGCGCCGGGCCGCCCCGAATTCCCTTTGACGGCCCTACGGCCTTCGCGTAGCGTTGCCGGTTCTTAAATTTTTGCCGACAGCGCAAGTTATTCCTACACAATGATAAAGGCGATCATCAATAAAATCTTTGGCTCGAAGAACGAGCGTGAGGTCAAGAAGTTGGAACCAATGCTCCTCCAGATCAATGAGATTGAGGAATCCTACCAAAAGGAGTCGGAAGACTTTTTGCGGGAAAAAACCGCAAGCTGGCAGAAAGAGCTTTCGGAAATCAAGGACGAAGAGCAGCTGAAGCAGAGGCTCGATGAAATTCTTCCCGACGCGTTCGCCGTGGTGAAGAACGCCTGCCGGCGGCTTTGCGGGACGGACGTCATGGTTCGCGATCATCCGCTGGGTTGGGAAATGATTCCCTACGACGTCCAATTGACTGGCGGCTGGGCGCTTCACAATGGTCGCATTGCGGAAATGGCCACCGGTGAAGGCAAAACGCTTGTCGGCACTTTGCCGGTATATCTGAACGCCTTGACGGGCCGCGGCGTGCATCTGGTGACCGTGAACGACTATCTCGCCGCGCGTGACAGCGAATGGATGGGCGCGGTGTATCGTTACCTCGGCCTGACCGTGGGTTGCATCCAGAACAATCAACGTTCCGGCGACCGGCGCGAGCAGTACGAATGCGACATTACCTACGGCACGAACTCCGAATTTGGCTTCGACTACCTCCGCGACAACGGCATGGCGATGCGGGCTGAGGACCAGGTGCAGCGCGGTCACTACTTTGCGATTGTTGACGAGGTGGACTCGATTCTGATCGATGAAGCGCGCACGCCTTTGATCATCAGCGGACCGGCCGTCGCCAACAGCGACAACGAGCGCTACGTCGCGGCAAAACCCAGGATTGAGGCGTTGATCCGCAAGCAGCGCAAACATTGTGAGCAATACCTGGACGAGGCAAAGAAGCGAATCGCGCAGCTCAAAGGGTTGGAGGATGGCAAGCGGGACGAGGAAGACTTGCTCAAGTACGACATCGGTCTGGCGCTCTACAAGGTCAAGCAGGGTCAGCCCAAATCCCAACGTCTGATGTCGATCCTGGAGGATCCGGACAACTTGATGATGATGACCAAGGCCGAGCTGCAACTGCTTGGCGATCAGACCAAGAAGGAACTCTACGCGCAAAAGGAGGAACTCTATTTCGCGATCGACGAGAAATCGCACGACGCCGACCTCACGGAAAAAGGCCGGGCTTTCATGAATCCCAATGATCCCGAGGCGTTCATGCTTCCGGACATTTCCACGGAGTTTCATGAGATCGATCAGCAGGAAGGGCTCGATGCCCACGAGCGCGCCCAAGCGAAAGCCCAGGTCCAGGAAAAATCGGACGAACGCGCGTCGACCATCCACGTGGTGTCACAGCTGTTGAAGGGCTATTGCCTGTATGAGAAAGACGTGCAGTACGTTGTTGAAGGCAACAAGGTCGTCATCGTCGACGAGAACACGGGCCGCAAAATGCCGGGCCGCCGTTGGAGCGACGGATTGCACATGGCGGTGGAATCCAAGGAAGGCGTGGAACTGGAGGGCGAAACTCAGACCCTCGCGACCATCACCATTCAGAACTATTTCCGCCTCTATCATAAACTTGCGGGCATGACCGGCACGGCCGAAACCGAGGCCTCGGAATTCCTCGACATCTATAAACTCGGGGTGCTCGTCATCCCGACGAATCGGCCCATCGCGCGCGACGACTTCAACGACACGGTCTACAAGACCGGTCGCGAAAAGTTCAATGCGGTGGTCGAGGAGATTCGGGAGATCCACAAGCAAGGGCGCCCGATTCTGGTCGGCACGATCTCGGTTGAAATCTCCGAACAACTTTCACGGATGCTCAAGCGCGCCGGGGTCGTGCACAGCGTGCTGAACGCCAAGTTCCATGAGAAAGAAGCTGAGATCGTCGCGCGAGCCGGACAAAAAGGTGCGGTGACCATCGCGACCAACATGGCCGGGCGCGGCACGGACATTAAACTGGCAGAGGGCGTTCAGGAACTCGGCGGGCTGCATGTGCTGGGCACGGAGCGACATGATTCCCGTCGCATTGACCGGCAGCTGCGCGGCCGCTGTGCGCGTCAGGGCGACAACGGCTCTTCGCACTTCTTCATTTCATTGGAGGATAATTTGATGCGGCTGTTTGGCTCGGACCGAATTGGCAAGATCATGGAGCGCGTCGGCCTCGAAGAAGGCCAGGAGCTCGAGCACCCGATGTTGAATCACTCGATCGGTTCCGCGCAGAAACGGGTGGAGGGTCACAACTTTCAGATTCGCAAACGCACGTTGGAGTACGACGACGTGATGAACAAACAGCGTTGCGTCGTCTACGAATTTCGTAACGAGATCATCCGCGCCGACAATGTGCACGACCGCCTGATGGAGGTCATCGAAGAGGTGATCTTGCAGAAGGTCGAGGAGTTCGCTTACAGCGACAAAGAGCCCGAGGAGTGGAACATACGGGGGCTCGCGGACTGGGTGAATCTTACCTTTCCGATCGGCATTCCCGAGGAAGACCTGGAGAAAGCGGCGGAGTCCAGCGACAAGGAGCCGCCCGCGGATTCTCTCTACGACGGATTTAACGCCGCGCAATACGGCCTCTGCGTTGCGATTACAAACGCTGTCAAAGAAGCCTACGAGATCAAGGCGAGCGTCGAGGAGCCGGAGTCGCTCACGGCGATCGAGCGCTATCTGATCCTGGCGGCAATCGACCAGAAATGGCAGGAGCATCTCTACGAGATCGACAGTCTGCGCACCAGCATTGGCCTGCGCGCCTACGGTCAACGCGATCCTCTGATTGAGTTCAAGTCCGAGGCATTCCGCGTCTTCGACGAGATGATGGTCGCGATCAAGACCGAGATTTGCCACAACGTTTTCCTGGGTCATTCCAGTCGCGAGGCTCTCGAGCGTTTCCGGCTGCGGATTGCCAATCGCGGCAATCAGGCCATACATGAGGACGTCGACGCCTTCGGCGGCGCCGGACCGCAGCGCGGCAGTGATATGGTGGCTGAGGCCGCGGCTGAAATCGAAAAAGCACAGCCGATTCAGTCCGGGCCCAAAGTCGGGCGCAACGATCCGTGCCCCTGTGGCAGCGGGAAGAAATACAAGAAGTGCTGCGGTCGCGGTGAATGACGTTGAGAGCCATCGGCGACACATCGCCCGCAGGCGTTAGAACGCGACCGTCAGGCCCACCCTCCAATGAATGCCCGGCGTGAGCTGGGTTGCCATTCTGCTCCTGGTCGCCACAGCCTTGGGTTTCGGGCTGGGCTCGTTGGTGACGTTGATGATCATGGGCAAAAAGAAAAAGGAGTCTTAGGCCGAGCTTGTCGGCTCGGCCCCCGATTCGCGTTTCTTTTCCCGACTCGCGATTCCCCGCATCAGGCGGCCCAGAATATCGGCGCCGGTGATGATGCGCTTCTCGTTGTGGGCCCAGACCAGGATGATATCGTTGTCGATCACGTCGTCCTCGGCGGAAACCGGCTGGATCTTCAGCTTGCTGATCACATCGCCCAATTCCGTGTCCGGATTGGCCACCACGATGGGCCGATGGCAGAACGAGTAGGGCGATCGCGGCTTCGGGTTGAGCAACAAATCGCGCGCGAATTCATCGGCGTCGAGCACCAGCTGTGGCTCGCCCTCGGGGTCCGTCAGGATGACCCATTTCCTCCCGGACTTCAGTAATTCAACAACGAAGGGGTCGTCGCGGTCGTTTGCGTACTTCGGAAAAACCGGCAGATCGACGTTGACCGGCAGGCTGACGACGCTCGCGGGATCGACCGGTTCGCCCTCTTCGGATGCGGGCAGATCGTCGAGCGTCATGAAATTCAGCGCGCCGCGGCCTTCGATGTGTTCGAGATCCGATTCCTCGGCTTCCACGTGCTTCTTGATGACCTCGCGCAGATCGCGCTCGCGGTAATACTCCATACCTTCCTTTCCGAGCCACCAGTCCAGGATCACTCCAGTGGGCTTGGCGACAACGTAGAGCAGAACCTGGTAGATTCGAAGCACGGGCGAAAGCATTGCCGCCATCCGCAGGGCGTTTCGCGAGAAATAGGCCTGCGGCACGATCTCGCCCACACAGGTGATGACGATGGTCGAGAAGAGAAAGGCGGAGATGCCGGCCAGCACAGAGTCGGACAAGAGCGTCAGCAGGCAGTTCGCCGCGACATTGCCCCAGAGGATCGTCGCGAGCAGGAAGTTGGAATCCTTGCGCAGGGCCAGGAGCTTCTTGGCGCGGGCATTTCCCGAGGCCACCTCGACTTCGAGGTTCAAACGGCTGATCCCGAACAGGGCGAGATTCAGGCCGGAGAATATCGCCGATTGCGAAACGCAAAGGGCGATGCCAATCCATTTGGAAAGCGTCGGATAATCGAGATCAGTCATGGAGTCACGGACGGGACATTGAGTCGGTCGATCTCACGCGGGTTTGTCGTGGGCTGCCCCTGTGTTAGCGCCGCAGTCCTGTCCGTTGCAATCCCAAGCTTTCGACGTCGCCCGCGGCGCTAGTCGGATCCGTCGCCTTCAAGCCCGGAACTCAAGCGCGAAGTATGTCGGGCGATCGTGAGATCTTCGTCGGTCTGCATCGCAAGCACGACGCAGCCGGCGCCATCCTTTGAAATCACTGCCGAGTCGGATTGATTTCGCTCCGTATCCAGCTCAATGCCCAGGAACGACAGTCCCTCACAAATGCGGAACCGAATCTCCGGCGACCGCTCACCGATGCCGCCGGTAAACACCAGCAGATCCAATCCGCTCAGTGTTGTGGCCAGCGCGCCGATATTCTTGCGGGCGCTGTGGCAAAAGGATTCGACTGCTTCGGCGGCGGCGGGATGATCCGCCTGTTTCTCAAGCAGTGTTTGCATGTCGCGGCTTATTCCTGAAATCCCAAGCAGGCCGGATTCCCTGTTCACCAGGCGATCCAGATCGTCGACGTTCATCCCCTTTTCATGCATCAGGTACAGCAATGTCCCGGGGTCGATGTCGCCGGTGCGGGTGCCCATGACGCAGCCGCCGTTGGGTGTGAAACCCATCGTCGTGTCCACGGGGCGACCGTCGCGCAGCGCGGCCATGCTGACGCCGTTGCCGAGGTGGGCGATGATCGTTCGAGGCAAGACTTCGTCGCCGAGTTGCTCGACGATCGATTCGTAGGAAAGCCCGTGAAATCCGTAGCGGCGGACACCCGTGTCCCGAAACTCGCGCGGAAGCGGGAGCCGTTTGGCGACGTCCGGCATGTCCGCGAAGAAGCCGGTGTCAAAGCAGGCGATCTGCGGCGCCGTTGGATAGCGGACGCGGACGGCCTCGATGGCGGCGACCGCACTGGGCGTATGAAGCGGGGCAAACGGCGTCAGCCCTCGCAGATCTTCAAGGAGTTCAGGCGTGACGCGTTCGGGCCTTAAGTGATTCGGACCGCCATGGACGATGCGGTGTCCGACGACCTCGGGCGCGGGCAGCTCCAGCCGCCCCAGGCCTTCCATTGTTGCGCGAACGGCCGTGACGGTCTCGGGATATTCAGAGTCCAGGCGCAGAAGAGATTGGCCGTCGGCGTCCTCGATGCGCAGAAAACCGGCGGGCTGCCCGATGCGTTCGACTGCTCCACGCGCGATGGGCGAAAGGCCCGACGAGTCGGCGCGAAACAGCGCGAACTTCAGCGACGAGGAGCCGCTGTTGATGGCAAGGATGCTCTTCATGTCCGGCGCGATTTGCGCCTATTTGTGCGGCCATTTCCAGTCGCGAATCTCCGGCATGTCCTCCCCGTGGCGGGTGATGTACTCCTTGTGCTCGATCAGCTTGTCGCGCATGGCCTGTTTTGCATAGGCCGCGACGCTGCCGAGTCGCGGAACGCGATCGATGACGTCGCTCACGAGATGAAAGCGGTCCAAATCGTTGCGCACAACCATGTCAAAGGGCGTTGAAGTCGTGCCTTCTTCCTTGTAGCCGCGAACGTGCAGGTTCCGATGATTCGTCCGCCGATAGGTCAGTCGATGAATCAGCCAGGGATAGCCGTGGTAGGCGAAGATGATCGGCTTGTCGGTGGTGAACAGCACGTCGAATTCCTTGTCCCGCAGACCGTGGGGATGCTCTTCATGACTTTGAAGCGTCATCAGATCGACCACGTTGACGACTCGAATCTTCAGGTCGGGAACCAGCTCGCGCAGAAGATCGATCGCCGCGAGCGTTTCGAGCGTGGGCACATCGCCACAGCAGCCCATCACAACATCCGGCTCGGAGCCTTTGTCGTTGCTCGCCCATTCCCACATGCCAATGCCGGCCGTGCAGTGCTTGATAGCCGCGTCCATGTCCAGCCACTGCGGCGCCATTTGTTTGCCGGCGACGATGACATTCACATAATCGCGGCTGCGCAGGCAGTGATCGGTCACGGAGAGCAGCGTATTGGCATCCGGGGGGAAATAGCAGCGCACGACGTCCGCCTTCTTATTGACGACGTGATCGATGAATCCGGGGTCCTGATGGCTGAACCCGTTGTGATCCTGCCGCCAGACATGCGAGGTGAGCAGGTAATTGAGCGAGGCGATGGGCCGCCGCCAGGGGATTTCCTTGCGCGTCACCTTTAGCCACTTGGCGTGCTGGTTGAACATGGAATCGATGATGTGAATGAATGCCTCGTAGCAGGAGAAGAGCCCATGGCGGCCAGTCAGCAGGTAGCCTTCCAGCCAGCCCTGGCAGGTGTGCTCGCTGAGGATCTCCATGACCCTGCCATCGGCCGCGAGATGATCGTCCTCGGGAATCTGCTCATCCAGCCAGGTGCGATCCGTCACTTCGAAGATCGCGCCGAGGCGGTTTGAAGCGGTTTCATCCGGGCCAAAGACGCGAAAGTTCTTTCGTTCGAGATTCAACTTCATGACGTCGCGCAGGAAGACGCCCATGACACGGGTCGACTCCCCCTCCGATTCGCCAGGATGGACGACATCGACGGCGTAGTCTCGAAAGTCCGGCATGCGCAGGCTGCGCAGGAGGGTTCCGCCGTTGGCGTGGGGATTCGATCCCATTCGCCGCGCGCCGGTCGGAGCCAGCGCCGCGAGTTCGGGAATCAGCTTTCCCTCCTCGTCGAACAATTCCTCGGGCTGGTAGCTCTTCATCCACGATTCGAGCAGGCTGACGTGTTCGGGATTGCTCGCCGTGTCGGAGAAAGGAACCTGGTGCGAGCGCCAGAAATCCTCGGTCTTTTTGCCGTCGACCTCCTTTGGCCCGGTCCAGCCCTTGGGCGAACGGAGCACGATCATCGGCCAGAGTGGGCGCTTCGTCGCGCCGTCGTTTCGGGCGGCGTCCTGGATGGCCTTGATTTCCCCGAGAACCGTGTCGAGCGTTTCGGCCATCTTGCCGTGCATGTCGCCCGGGTCGGAGCCTTCGACGAAATAGGGTTTGTAGCCGTAGCCGACAAACAGGCTTTCGAGCTCCTTATGACTGATGCGGGCGAGCAAGGTCGGATTGGCGATCTTGTAGCCGTTCAGGTGCAGGATCGGCAATACGGCGCCGTCGCGCGCGGGGTTGAGGAATTTGTTGGAGTGCCATGACGCCGCGAGCGGGCCGGTCTCGGCCTCGCCGTCGCCAACGACGCAGGAGACGATCAGGTCGGGATTGTCGAAGGCCGCGCCGTAGGCGTGCGACAGCGCATAGCCGAGCTCCCCGCCCTCGTGGATGGAACCCGGAACTTGGGGCGCCACGTGACTCGGTATTCCCCCCGGAAAAGAGAACTGCTTAAACAGGCGCTTCATGCCGCCGGTGTCCTGCGAGACATTCGGATAATGTTCGGAGTAGCTGCCTTCGAGATAGGTGTTGGCGACGATGGCGGGTCCGCCGTGGCCGGGCCCGATGATGTAGATCATGTCGAGGTCCCGGTCCTTGATCACGCGATTCAGGTGGGCGTAGATGAAATTGAGGCCGGGTGTCGTTCCCCAGTGCCCCAGCAGGCGCGGCTTGATGTGCTCGCGTTTCAGCGGCTCTTTGAGCAGGGGATTGTCGAAGAGATAGATCTGGCCAACGGACAGGTAGTTGGCGGCGCGCCAATAGGCGTCGATGGCGTTGAGTTCCTTGTCGCCGAGTGTCTTGCTCATGGTTGAATTAAATTGGGGTGGCGCCAACGCGCGAAAGTCTGGCTGATCAGATCTTGCGCAGAAAGTTCAGTTCCTCCTGCAGGCGTTCGAGTTCCTGCGAAAGGCTCAGGATGATTTTGACGCTGGCCAGATTGGCGCCGTGGGCCGTCCTGAGAAACTCGATGTGGCGAATCCGCTGGATGGCCTCATCGGTGAAGAACGGAGCCTCGTCCGGGGACGGGTCCCGCGGGCGCACCATTCCGTGTTTCCAGTAAATTAACAGGGTCCGTCTGGTGACTCCCCCATGACGCGCGGTCGTTTCCAGCGAATACACTGCGCCGGGCCCGGGTTGAAACGGCTCCAGCTCTTCGTGCGGTCGATCAGGGGATGTCGAATTGTCGTTCATGCCGTTGGTTTCCTGGGGTCGAATTTTGATTTCTCCGCCAACGCGCGCCAGGCTTCGTTCTCTTCCTCGCCGGTCTCTGGCGGCATTTCGATCGAGAGCGCGACGATCAGATCGCCCACCTTGTCATTGCGCCCGGGAAGCCCCCGGCCGCGGACGCGCAGCTTTTGACCCGCGCGGCTGTTGGGCGGAATCTTCAACGTGACGGGCTGATCGAGCGTCGGGACCGAAAGCGTGACGCCGAGAACCGCCTCCCAGGGGGCCAGCGGCAGGTCGTGATACAGATCGACGCCCGAAGTCCGGAAGTTGGGATCCCTGGCGAAGCGTGTTCGGAGGAACATGTCGCCCGGCGGGCCACCGTTGAAGCCGGCCCCGCCCTTGCCGGCGACGCGAATGATCTGGCCGGCCAGAACGCCACGAGGCACGCGAATGCGGATTGTCTCCTTCTCGCTCTTTCCCGTTTGCGAGTCGACCCGCTGGAGCGAAACGGCGCGCACCGATCCGGTCGTTACCTCCAGCAGCGTGACGAGCAGGTCGCCTTCGATATCCCTTCCCTTGGCTTGAATCTTTCGTCCGCCGCCGGCTCGCGTCGCTCCCCCGAACAAGTCGCCGCCGTCGCGACCGCTGAAATACTGTTCGAAAAAATCGCTGAATCCCGTTCCGTCAAAGTGGAACTCCTGTCCGCCCTGCGCGCCCGGCTGCGGCCCGCCCGGAGAGGGTCCCGCGCCTCCCTTCCTCCAGTCGGCGCCCAACGCGTCGTATTTCTTCCGATTCTCGGGATTGCCGAGCACCTCGTAGGCCTCGTTGATGGTCTTGAATTTTTCCTCCCCGCCGGCCTTGTCCTTGGCGACGTCAGGGTGATGCTTTCGCGCGAGATCGCGGAAGGCCTTCTTGACCTCGTCCTGCGGCGCGTCCTTCGAAACGCCCAATGTCTGGTAGTAATCTTGAAAAGCAACGGGCATGGCGGACGCTTCTAACTTATTTGCAGAGCAATTGTGACCTCTTTGTTCAAAAAGGCCTTCGCTCAATTTGTCAATGCATCACCAGTATCGAAAGGTCGGGCGGTGGAACGGCGTGCGGAGCTTCGATCCGCCGTGCGTCAAAACGGGTAACCGACTGAGAAGTGCAGTGTGCCTGAGGGATCGAAGCCGCGGGGATTGAGGTTGTGGCCGTACTCGAGGCGGGCGGGTCCGATGATGGTTTTCCATCGTATGCCCCCGCCGACTGAGAAAAGCGTTTCGTCAAAAGGATAGTCAGCGAGGTTCTGCGAGAAGCCGACGCCATCCGCGAAGACAACCAGGGACCAGGAGCGGGTCAGTAGCTGCTCCAGCTCAATGTTGCCCTGCATGTAGGTGGCCGCGCCAACCAGCTCGCCGCCTGCGTTGCGCGGCGCGGCTTCACCCCGGAGAAATCCGCGAATGGAGTTTTCCCCGCCCGGAAAGAAGCGCTTGTTGAACGGAAGATTGCCGCTGTTGCCGCCCAGGGTCAGGGCGTTGCCGTGTCGCAGCCCGACGTGGAAGAACAGTCCGTCGAGGAGCTTGCGATGATAGGCGGCGCCGACATCGATGCGTTGATAATCGACCTCACCGCCCAGCCCGGCCGAGGCGAATTCGAAGGAGCCGAATCCTTTGAAGCCCTTGCGCGGGACCAGGGGATTGTCGAGCTGGTCGTGGTTGATGTCGAAGGTGAGCGAGGCGACGCGCGCGCTGGCCAGCCCGATGGGGAGGGCCTCGCCGGCTTCGGACGCGTTGAGCAGTTGATGGGTGTAACGGAGGCTTACCGTGCTGTCGATGGCCGGCACGAAGCGTCCCGCGCCGACCACGCCGCCAAATTCTTCGCGGACAAAATCGATCTCCTCACGGCGTAGCGCGTTGGCGTTTAGAAACACATTGATGGCGCGCTTGCCGGTCTCCGGGAAACTGTAGTCGTAGTCGAAGGTGGAGGCGCGGAAGGATTGCGCGGCGCGCAGGCGGGCGTGATGGGCGCGGCCGAAGACATTGAACTGCTCCAGCTCGACCCCGCCGCGAAGCAACTCGTAGCTGCCGTAGCCAAAGAGCACGCTCAGGTCGATCTTGCGTCCCTCCTTGAGTTCGTAGACCACGTTTCGAATCGGGTCGTTGGTTGCGTCGAAGCGCATCCCGACGCTGTCGAAGATGCCGAGCCGCGATAGGCGGTGCCGCCCCAGCTCGGCCTGAGTGCGATCCAGCGGCTGCCCGGGCTTGAGCGAGATGTGCCGCTTGAGAACCGAGGGTTTGGTTTTCTCCCGGCCCTCGAAGCTGACCTCTCCGATGACGATGGCCGGGCCGGTGACAACCTCCGTCGCCAGATCGACGGCGACCTCGGATTCGCCGGGGCTGCGGGTGCGCTTCACCTCCACCGCGGCGTCTGGAAAGCCTTTGCGATACTGCTCGACCTGTAGCCCCTGAACGAAGTCCTGAACCCAGCCGCGCGAATACGCGAGATCGGGCCGAAGTTCGCGCTCGCTCGCCACGGGCCCGCCCGCCCGTTCCCGAATCAGAGTCGTCACGTTGCGAATTCGAGACGGCTTGCCCTCGACGACTTCAACGCGAACGGTGACCGCGCCAGTCTCGTCGTTGCGATCCGGGTCCGTCGCCGTGACCGTAGCGTCGGCGAAGCCGCGACCTGCCAGCTCCGCCTTCAACTCGGCCATGGATTTCTCCAGACGCCCCGGACTGAACACACGCTGTCGTTGCGGGCCAACCAGGGTTTCCGTCTGGTAGAAATACGCCTTTGCTTCCTTCTTCCCAATGACCTCGAGGTCCTCGATCGTCAGCCGGTCGTAGTGGTAGAACCGCCCCCGATCGATTCGAAACGCGACGCTCGCGGCCCGCAGCGGCCGGGGCAATGGGTCGCTCACTTGGCTCCGCCAGGTTCTACGGACGTCCTCGCCCGAGGGAAGTTTTGCGACGACCTTGAGCGTCGGCGAGAGATAGCCGTCGTCACTCAGTTGGGCGAAAAGAATCAAGGCGGAGTCTTCGATAAAGTTCGCGGTCAATGCGCGCGCCGGATCTTTCCCGGGCAGCAGCAGTTTGATGTTTTTCTTCAACTCTCGATTGCGGAAGAACCCCGCGCCCGAAACGTCGATGAGCGCGGGTTGCTTATCCCCCGCAATCGCGCCGCCGACCCCTGTCAGAACGAGAGCGCCGGTCAAAAATCGAACGCAACGCGCGCGCCAGGAAAAACCAGCGGCGCTCATTTGGAATAGATCCTCCATTTGAGGCCGGCGTTGACCGCGCTGAATCGGTCGTACTCGCCGACCGCGGACCAACGATCGGTCAGGCGGTATTCCAGCGAGTAGCTGAGCCGTCCCTGATCGGTGACGTTTTCTCCGGAACGAATGGTCAGGCGGTCCGCCTGATCCGGCTCCGCTCCCAGCCGCGCGAGCAGATCCTTGCCCAGATACACGGCGATGCGCGCCGCCTTTTGCTGGCTGGTCAGATGAATGTCGTCCCGCGGAATTTGCCCGGCGGTGAGCATCAGGAGAATCTGCTGGGAGTTCAGCGGCGGCGAGGAGGAGAAGATCACGCGTGGCTCCTCGAGGGACCCTTCGACCTTCATGGTGATGCTGTAGTCGAATGCGCTTCCAGACGCGGCGACGTTGAGCTTCATTTGATGCGGCGCGGCCAGTTCCACCGTGGCCCTTCCCGACGACACGTCCAGAAACCCGAAGGGAAATTGCGCGACGCCGGAATCCACGCGCACGAATCCCGGCGCCACGGGATTGCCCAGGGTTCCTCCGAGGTGGAAATCGGCGGAGGCGACGCCGCGAAACCAGGGCGTGCGCGTCTTCAGGAACTGGTCGCCCTTCACGCGCAGGTCGAGCCTCCACGCGGAGAGCGCGGGATCGTCGATCTGGAAGAAGGGGTAGCGCCGTTCGGACTGGCGAACTTTACCACGCAGCACGCGCAGATCCTGGAAGAAGGCGCTGTCGCGAAGCGTCGCCGTGCCGGACAGCAGCGGCGTTCCGTTGGTGAGCGAGATGAGCAGATCGAGATCGCTGCGGACGATTGTTCCAGGCTGGCGCACGAGGGAAACATTGGTTCCACGCAGGCTGAATTCGAAGCGGGGCAAGCCGTCTTGCGGCAGGGCGATTCTCCCGGCGACGAACACGGGCTCGTCGCCCAGCGCGCCGGAGAAGGATTTCAATATCGCCTCACGTCCGCCGAATTCAACGTGAGCGGCGATGTCGCGAACTGGCCCAATGGCGGGGAGCGGAAGCGTGGCGGCGCCGCGCAATTTCACGAAGCCGTCGAGGCCGCCGCCGGCCCGCCACTTCAGGTTCGCGTCCATCGAACCCTGAGGTCGCAGTGTCGCGGGCAAGTAGCGTTGAAACGGCGCCACCTGCGCGTTGGACAGGCGAATACGCGCCTCGCCGTCCCGCCAGTTGGGCGGCTCCGGACGCTTGGTAAGACCAAGCCGGAAGTCCGTGTCGATGGGCAGCGAAGCGTCGATCCGAACGGTCTGACCCTCGATCTGGAATTCAGCCTTTTTTAGCCTGGCGGCGCCCTTGTTTAGTTCGGCGTCGATCTCGATCGCCTCCATTCGCGGCGGAACCAGCGACCCGATCTTTCGCTCCCAGGCGGCGGTTGCAAAGGACGCCCGCAGGGTTCCGTTCAAAGATTCAGGCATTCCGCCCAGATGCAGCCGGATGTCGGGTTCTTCAATCCGCACGGAGGTCAGTTCCGCAACCCGACTCCAAAAGACGCGGTTGGTTTCCACGGTGACGTTCAGGTCGAACGACTGCCCCGGCGCGAATTGCAGCGCATTTTTCCCCGCGCTCGGGACGACGATCAACGGCGCGAAACCGACGGTGTGAATGATCTCGGAAGATTGGCCGGAGAGCGTCAAGGATTCGATCCGCACGCCCGCCGGAGCGCCTTGGGCTTTGCCCTTGACCGTAATGGGTTTGCCGTCAGGCGCCAGAGTTGCGGCTTCGACTTCGAGTGCAAAAGCGATCGGACCATTGCTCCAGGAGGCGTTAGCCGCAAGGCGTGAAATCGTGATGTCGCCAGGAATGGGACGGGCCAGGAATTCGCTGAAATCGTTGAGCGGGAGCGCCTGCGCGGCGGCGCGGATGGATTGCGCGCCATCGGACTGCAGCGCGACATCGAGCGCGAAGCTTCGCTTGCCCTCGGCGAGGCGAAGATCGCCGGAACGCACGCTCCAGCCGCCTCGAGTCGTATCCAGCAGGAGTTGGAGCTGGGTTTCCGATTCCAGCTGCAGGAGCGTTTGATCGGCCTTCACGAGCTCCATGGTTTTCAACGCCAGTTTGGCGCCCCTTGGCCCGTCCGCGGCCAGCAGTGTGAGGCGTCCGGAAATCCGCGCCGTCGAATTCGCGGCGCGCCACTCGAGCCGGTCGATCGTTGCCTCCGCTCCCTTGCCCCGCCAGCTGGCTTCAACATCCGCCGGGGCGAGACCGGGAAGCGACAATTCCCTAATCGTGATCTGCGTCGTGTGCGCCAGCGATGGGAAACTGCCCTCAATTTTCCCCGATGCCTCGAGAGACTTCGTATCGGCGCCCGCGGGCAGGAGCCGGTTCAACGCATTTCCCGACAAGCTCCAACGGCTGGAGAGGATTCGCTGATGGGCGAGATCGAGCCGGGCTTCGGCCGTGAATCGAGAACCGTCCTCCAGTTGCGCGGCAATTTCCTGAACCAGGAGTTCCGGCCAGACGAGGGAGCAGCGAAGCGCCGCCGAGCTCAACTTCCAATCCCGCCATGCCGTTGTGTCGCTGGCAAGGGTCGCCCGGATCTTGGGCAGCTCGCCGGCGCGCGGCAGCAGGCGGACATTGCCTGTGACCTCGCCGGTGACCAGCGCCCCGGACGCCCGATCCAGATCCAAAGCGATTCGCAGTTCCGCCGCGTCCATGTTCAGTCCGTCGGCAAAACGGATCTCCAGAGGTTCGGCTTGTGCAATTCGCAGACCGCGCGCGCTTGCTTCCGCGCGGGTGATCCGGACGGAAGCCAAATCCCCCGTCGCCGAGAAGCCCGCCACGATCGGTGGCAAACCCGATTCGTCGGTCGCTGTCGCGTCGGCGACCAGCTCATACCGCGCATCTGCCCAACGCGCGTTGAAAGCGCCCTTGATTTCACGGTAGCCATCGAGGCGCGCCAGTGGCCCGGGAATCCGCAGTTCCCTCGCAGCAATCTCCGCAGTCAGCGGCGGCCAGTCATCGTCGGTGAAGAGCGCGGTAAATCCGACGCGGTTGGTCCGCCATTCCAGCGTTCCGGTCAGCGGCCAGTTTCCATCGGATTTGGAAAGGCTGGCGCTGGATCGAATCCCAAGCGCGGGAGCCTCCATCTTGATGGCGAATTTCTTGTCTCCGGTGGCGTCGATCTCACAAACCATGTCGCCGGAAAACCGATCTGTGCGCGCGTCTATCCGTAGCCGGCCGTCGTTCCAATCCAGCGAGGGAATCTGGATGCGCTCGTCCAGCGCCCGCACGATGCCATTGGTCATCTTGATCGAAGGAATCCATGCGCGCGCCTCGGGCAGCTGGGAGGAGATGAGATCCAGAACGGCCGCCGTCGAATCGAGACCCTCGGGCGTTGGGTCGGGTGAACTTGCGGGCGTAATTTCAAGCCGCCAGCCGGCCAGATTCAGCGTGGGGCGACTTGTCTTTGACGCGTCGTTTCTGAAGCAACGCGTCCAAAGTAACGCTCCCGCCGTCGGCGCCTCCAGACGCTTGAAATCAAAGGAGATCCCGTCTTTTTCGAAAGTCCCGTCGAGCAGGGCGAATCGTGAATACCCGATGCGATCGTAGGCTGAGAACGCCACGCCATACTGGCGCAGAACGGGCCCCATGACCCAGGGCTGCCAGATCGGATGGAAAGCCAGGAGGAGCGCCAGGGCCAACGCAACAAGGCCGGTCGCGCGCAGCAGTCGACGCCGAGTTGATCGGCGGGGCTTTGGCGCGGCGACTCCTGTTGATGCTTTGGTTTCGTCTTTCTTCACGGGCGGCGGGCATTTATCTACCGAACCGACGGCTCGCGTCGAGCGCGCACAAGTTATACGGCCGGACGCCCGCGGCGAATTCACGTGGAGAGCGGCGCGCAATGAACTATTTGAATTTCTGATAAAAAAATCGCGCGCAACGATTGAATCGGAATGCAGTGTCGGCTGAACGCGCCGCGCCGCGTCTTTTGCTCGACATCACGGGGTGTAAACAGGCTTGCTCGTGGGCCGTCGCAACGACGCATCCTCAGCGACGCCTGACCGGACCATGCCAAATCTCGTCTTCGAACCCAATCGACATAACCGACTTGCGAACGCCACTGCTGGAGCCTTTGGAGTTGGAGGAAGTCGATTATGACTGTCTGGATTGCGTTCGCTCTGGTCCTCGCGTTTGTTGTCTTGCTGGCCATGGACCTGGGAGCCTTCGGCGGGCGCGGCTTGGCGCACGCGCCGGGCGACGCGGCGGTGTGGACCTGCGTCTGGATCGTCCTGGGGCTGAGCTTCAACTTCGTCGTCTACAGCCTCTACGAATTCAAATGGCAGGGGGACGAACTGGCGATCACCCAGGCGTTGACGGGTCGTCAGGCGGCAGAGCAGTTCTTCGCCGGTTTCATCGGGCAGAAAATGCTCAGTGTCGCGACGGTGTTCATCATTGCCCTGTTGTTCGCTCATTTCGAAACACCGTTGAAGGGGCAGGAGCGCATTCTCTTCTGGAGCGTGTTTGGCGCTTTGACCCTGCGGGCTGTTTTCGCGACGGCGGGAACCGGCCTGATGGCGACCTACGACTGGATTGTGTATTTCTTTGGCGGCGTCGCGATGTATTCCTCCGCCGCGCTGGTGGCGGCCCGTCACACCAACCGAAAGGTCAAACGGAATCCCCTGGTTCGGCTGGCGCGGCGGTACTATCCGATGGCGCCGAGCGCGGGCCACGACGTCTTCTTTGTCCGGCAGAAAAAAGGCCGCCGTATGATGACTCCCGCGTTGGTGACGCTCCTGATGACCCAAAGCGCGGCGCTGGTGTTCGCCATCAGTTCCGTGCCCGTGTTCGCGATCTTCACCCGCAAACCATTTATCATTGTGGTCGCGACCGCTTGCGCCTGTCTGGGCATGCGCAGTTTGTACTTTGTGGTCGCGGCGGCGATGGAGCGTTTTCGATTCATGAAAATCGCCCTAGGGCTTTCGCTTGCTGTCGTGAGCCTCTGTTTCCTGTTCGATCCGTATGTGCACGTTCCGTTCTGGCTGACGCTGACCGTCCTGTGCCTGGCGTTGGGAAGCGGGATTCTGGCCGCCTGTTTTCATCACGACGCCGTGCCGCTGCTTTCGCCGCTAGCGCAGGATCTCGAGGAGCTGGGCGCCGTGTCGGTCAAACAGGCGCGGCGGGTCGTGATCCTGACGATGGGCTCCAGTTTATGTCTGCTCGGGCTGGTGTTTCTGCTGACGCCGATGCCTGGTTTGCTGACGATCATCGCGGGCCTGGCGGCGTTGAGCACGGAATTCGTCTGGGCTCGTCGCTGGCTGAAGAAGTTGCGCGAACAGACCGACCGTCTGCGCAATTCCATTTTCAAATCTGACGATCCGTCCTAGTTTTCCGATCGAGCTGCAAAAGGGTCGCTGTGGTTGCCTCCGCTCATCACATGATAAACCGCTCCGAGATACTCAATTCTCAACGCGCGAGGCATGGCCTGAGAGCCGTGAATCTGGCATCCCTCCGGGATGCAACGTGAGTTTTCCGGAGGCATTCGCGGGTATCGCTCGTTCCTCGCTCACCCCCCGGCTAATGGCTGAAAAGCCTTCGGCTTGCCGGTAGCGGATAATGTTGGAACCTATGGGCAACGCACAGCTCCTAGGAGGGTCTGGGGTGGGTTTTCGAATTCGGTTTCAGACTGATCCTGGAATCGGAGCTGCGCTTGAAAAGCCTCTCCGCCTTTCCAAGATTGCAAAGAATAGGGTGAATCCATAGATTGCCCGCGAATGCCGACGGTTTCCGAACAACTCCAGCAGGCCCGTGAAGCGAAGAATTTCACGGTCCATCAGATTGCTGATATCACCAAGATCAAGACTGAGCATGTTCGGGCCCTGGAGAACGGCGATTTCAACGTTTTTGCCGCCCCCATCTACATCCGCGGTTTCGTTCGCTGCTACGCCAACGCCGTGGGCCTGGATGCCAAGGAGCTGGTCAAGGAGCTCGAGGCCGAGCTCGCCCTGACCGAAAACTTCAGCGGCCCGCCCAGCCTGAGCGGCCCCAAACGCGGCCCGATCGACAAGCTCATGTTTGTGGCCTCGCAGATGAACTGGCGAATCGTGCTGCCAATCGGCGGAATCCTGCTGGTCCTCCTGCTCGCCCTCTGGGGGTATCGCGTCGCTGAGAATCGCCGGGCCTACGATCCCACCTCCGAGCTGGGCCCGGGGCTTTATCAAACCGATCCGAACACCACGGGCGAGGTGTTGCCCCTCCCGACCAAGTCCGCAGGTCAGATTCAGTAGGGGGCGGGATTCGGGCGTCGGGGAATTTTTCAAATCAAGGTCATGAGTTTTTGGATAACCCTGATTCTCGGCGCGGTGGTCCTTTTCTTTTTTGCCGTTATCGCCATCCCGTTCTGCGTCTCGTTGATTGAAAAACAACGGGTCAAATTCCTTGCGAAATCGGATCTCTCCCAGGCTCCCAGTTCGTCGGCTTATTTTGCCGCTGTAAATCGCATGGTTGCGGAGATGGACTTTCAGGGCTGCGGATTCTACGCGCATCCAGAACGGTCCAGGATCTACGCCGATTATGCCGCGCTATGGGTGGCTCCGGACGCCGATGCTCTTCTACTGGTCCGGGGCGGAAAAATAGCAAAGATCAACGTGAGACGCACCCTCCTGATTTCGGAATTTGATGACGGAACTTTTCTGCAAAGCCACGATGAATTTGACTGTCCGGATTTCGGCAATACGGTCCTGGAGAATATTCTCCTCAAAGCCAATCCTCGGGAACTCTACGACTCACACAAACAACTGCTGCTCGATAGTGGCAAAACATCGCGTCGCATCAACGCCGATGAAGCCCTGGAGTTTCTGGAGCATTCACTGCAATCCCGATTCCGTGGCATGGCGCGCACGGGGTTCATGAAATCGATCGATTCCGGCGAAACACTCTTTCGCTACACCGTGAGAGGAGCCTGGAAGGTTGCCTGGAATATTTTTCAGACTGAGAGCGCCGAGAAGAACAGGGATCGGCTCTCGCTTAAACGTCCCGGCGAGAAATGAAAGCCTGTAAAAATGGTCGGTCCGATAATTGGGCGCTTCCGTCATCAAGTGTTAAGGATTAGCACGCAAAGCGTTTGAAATGAATGGGTTACATTGCATTTGACACTGAACAGAACTATTCGATCTTAAAACCGACATTAACTCATTCGTTATGAACAACTTACGGCGTGTCGTTTAACAGTTAATAGCGAAAGCACCCAAGATTCGGGGATCGAGGAAGTTCGCAGCGCCTACCGATCACCATGGCAGAATCCATTTGTCGAACGGTATTTCGGAAGCTTGCGCCGCGAACTGATCGACCATGTCATCGTTCTGCACGAGCGACATCTAAGAAATCTACTCAGCGAATCTTTGAACCGTACGAAAACCACCGGCTGCACCAGGGACTTGACGGCAGTTGCCCGAATTCACGAGAAGAACCGAACGGCCAATCCGCAGGGAAAATCATTTCCATTCCCGTGCTCGGCAGGCTTCATCAACGATACGAAAGGATCGCTGCGTAGCGCGCACGATGAGTCGAAGTCATCAACGCATAGATCGACTGAGGAACTGTGCCGGTGAATTAGTTCTGGTTGGAATTGCTACCCAGGGAAAGAAAATGATTCGAGAAGAGATAAACGGTGATTTCAGCTGCGATAGGGTTTTTCACCAATACACCTCTCGCCACGCCTGGTGGGACAGAGCCTTGCGGGCCTGACTCAGGGCGCGCGATGCCGATTGGGCATGCGGGTTTGGCTCAGGACCAGGAAACGGCGGTTTTGCTCAATCAGGACCACTACGCTGGGCTCGCTGCGTGGTGGTCCAGCCGCTCCAAATTCGCGATTCTTGGCGCATCTGTTATCCTCGCCCCGAATGCGAATCCTATTATGCAGTATGCACGGACTATTTCGCGGCGAATCGTTGGAGATTGGCCGTGACGCGGACAACGGAGGCCAGATCATCTATGTCATGGAGCTTGCACGGACGCTGAGTCAGCGTCCCGATGTCGATCACGTTCACCTTTTCACCCGAAGAATCGAGGACTCGGCGCTCTCCGAGGCCTACGCGGATCCCATCGAGCGGGTGACCGACAAGTTCGACATCCGGCGAATCGCCTGCGGCGGGAAGCGCTACCTGATGAAGGAGGCCATCTGGCCGCACCTCGACGAGTTTGTCACCAACGCCATCACCCATATCAAATCGGAGAACATCTTTCCGGACTGGATGCATTCCCACTACGGAGACGCCGCCTACGTCACTGCGGAACTGTCCGCCTATCTCCACGTGCCCTTTGTCCATACCGCACACTCACTGGGTAAGCCCAAACTGGAAAAGGCGCTCGATGCCGGCATGGAGCGGACTGAAGCCTACGACCGCTATCAATTCGAAGCCCGGTTCGAAGCGGAAAATCGGGCGCTCGCCGACGCTGAATTTATCTGCACGTCCACCGCGATGGAGATCAACCAATTCTCCGAATACGAAAACTTCGATCAATCGGAGTTTCATGTGATTCCGCCGGGCATCGACTACCGAAGGTTCTACCCGCACTACGAGGAACGCGCGGAGCAGGAGGATGCGCCTCACGAACTCAAGCAGGCCAAGCACATGGCGAAGGAACGAATGGACCGGTTTCTGAGCGAGCCCAACAAGCCCCTGATTCTCGCCATCTGTCGGCCCGATCGCAAAAAGAACATCACTGGCTTGATCGAGGCCTTCGGCTCGGATCCCCAGCTTCAGGCCATGGCGAATCTGGGGATCTTCGCCGGCATTCGCGGCGACATTTCCACCATGCCCAACGAGGCCAAGGAAGTCCTCACCGAGATTCTCCTGTTGATGGACAAGCACAACCTCTACGGCAAACTCGCCATCCCAAAGCAGCACGATTCCGAATGGGAAGTGCCTGAGATCTATCGCTTGTGCGCCCGCCAGAAGGGAGTGTTCGTCAACATCGCGCTGCACGAACCCTTTGGCCTGACCATCCTCGAGGCCTCCGCCTGCGGCCTGCCCATCGTCGCGACCAACAATGGCGGCCCCGCGGAGATTATACCCAAATGCGAAAACGGAATTCTGGTCGCCCCCGAGGACACCGCCGCAATCCAGACCGCCCTGCGAGATCTGCTTTCGGACCCGGACCGCTGGACGGAACGTTCCCTCACCGGAATCCGAAATGTGGACGAGGCTTACAGCTGGATTTCGCATGTCGACCACTACCTCAAGCTGGTCCACGCAAATCGGGCCGCATCCGACGGCTGGGGCATTAAGAACATCGCCAAACTGCCCAAGGTGCAAGAACGGTTGAAGACCTCGAACTGGATGGTCGTGTCCGACATCGACGGGACCCTCGTCAGCGAAACCGAAGACTACGTCGGACTGGACGAATTGAAGACCCTGTTGGCCGACCGAGGCAACCGATTCATATTCGGCATCGCCACCGGTCGTTCACTGGAACTCACCCGCAAGATCATCGAGGAGCGTCAGCTTCCGCAACCCGATGTCTCGATCGCCTCCGTCGGTTCCTACATTTACTACGGCCTCGATCATGGCCTCCGCGACAAGGGCTGGGAACAGCATCTGGCCTTTCGTTGGGATCGTGAAAAGATTCTTGGCGCGGCGGTGACCGTTGAAGGTTTGAGGCCCCAGGGGGACGCCGCCCAGAACCCGTTCAAAATCTCGTTTTTCAGAGACGCCGGATTTCAGATCGAGGCCCTGCATTCCGCGCTGGGGCCGTTGATTCGCCGGGTGAACGTCATCATATCCCAAAACCGCTTTGTGGATATTCTGCCCAAACGCGCCTCCAAAGGCCGGGCCATTCGGTATCTCTGCCACAAGTGGTCCGTGCCCTTGCGCAATGTCATCGTCTGCGGCGACTCGGGAAATGACCTGGACATGTTCACCGGCTCGTCCCGCGGCATTGTCGTGGCAAACCACGCGCCCGAACTCGAACCCCTCCGCGGCTCCCGGGGCGTCTATTTCGCCTCCCAACCCAGCGCCGCCGGCGTGCTTGAGGGGCTTCGCAAGTTCAACTTCAAATAATCTGGCCGGCCGACGCTGACTCCATTCAGTTCCCAGACCATGTATTCCAACCGAGGCTTTCGAGAATCCGAAATCGGCGACATCGACGTCATTCGGATCGGCGACACCTATCATCTCTTCCACCTGATCCTGCCAAATCACGACTACATCGCCCACGCGACCTCCACCGATTGCATCAACTGGACGCGGGTAAAAAGCGCCCTGTTCGTCGGCGACCCGGGCGAATGGGACGACGACATGCTCTGGACCATGAACGTTTCCCGCGCGCGCGACGGCGGCTTCGAAATGTTCTACACCGGCTTGTCTCAAAAAGAGAAGGGGAGGATTCAGCGCATCGGGAAAGCGGTGTCCCCGGACCTCGTTCACTGGGAAAAAGTCAATGCGCCGCCGTTTCCAATATCCCCCGCCGGCCCCTATTACGAATCGAAGACCGATAACCCGCGCCACTGGGTCAGCTTTCGCGATCCCTTTCTCTTCCGAGCCAAGGGCGAAGACTTCCTCCTCGTCTGCGCGCGCGTCAATCGAGGCGCGGTGTCCCGCCGGGGATGCGTCGGCGTGGTGCGACTCGAAGACGATCAGGCCCGCATTGAAGGGCCTCTTTTTACCCCCTTTGTCTACGACGACGTCGAATGCCCCTGCCTCGTGGAACTCGACAACCGATTTTACCTCATCGGCTCCATTCGCGAAGACGTCAAGGTGCACTACTGGTACGCCCACGACTTTCAGGGCGAGTACCACGCGTTTCACGACAACGTTCTCATGCCCCAGGGAAACTACGCCGCCCGCGTCACACGGGACGGTGATCACGTGTTGATACACGCGTTTTACATCGCCGATCACGACACGGAGCACGAACGCCGCTACCTCCCGCCGCCCCAGAAACTGCGCGTCAGGAACAATGGACGGCTCGAACTCGTCAGTTACCACCGTTGGGACGAGAAAATAAACGAATCCATCGAACAGTCCCATTTCCCCGATTTCCTGCCCGTGTTTTGCAATCCCAGCGCGGAACACGATTGCGACGGCGAGATGCCCCGCTTCGCCAGCGCCAGCGGATATGAACTTTTCAGTTTTCGCCTTGATGCCTCCAACTATATCTGGAGCGGCCAACTGCGGGTTCTTGGCCGCGGAAAATGCGGGCTGTATTTCGACGGCGACGACAAGGGCAACGGCTATTACATCTCACTGGATGTCGTCCAGGGCTATGTTCAGATACGGCGATGGGGAGACAATCCCGAGGATATCATGAAGGACTATGTCTTTCAAAATCTTCAGACCAACATGTTCGCGCCCAACGAGAAACTGACCCACACATTCAAACTGATTCGTTACGGTCACTATATCGAATTCTCTCTGGACGGCGTCGTGCGTCTTGCGTTGATCGACGGCGCCTTCAACGGCGGCCATCTGGGTTTCTACTGCGAAAGCGCCGAGATTTCGCTGAGTGACGGAAGACTCGATCGCCTGGAGGAATTGCCCGGCGACGCGGAGGAACTCAGTTGTCTGGTCCCCGATGAGGAACAACCGCTGGGTGGCGGCCACGCCTGACTTAACCCGAATGGCGTAGTGTCCGGAAATTCGAATACCTCATTTTCACGCGGCTTTTCGGTAATAGTAGTTCAGCATTCCTCCGAGCCGACTGTCACATTTTATTTCGCCTTCGATCGGAATTTGATCGAATTTGGGTTC
>JBLHKZ010000002.1:0-55662 GCA_047618185.1 Limisphaerales bacterium | reverse complement strand
GCCTCCCCCCTCGTCTCCCACAACACGTGCCACCACAACATCCGCGCCGGCATCGGCATCAGCGAAGGCAGCGCCCCCGTCGTTCGGCACAACGACTGCTACGAAAATCGCCGCGCCGGCATCGGCACCCGCACCGGCGAAACCACCCGGCCTGTCATCGAGCACAACCGCTGCCACCACAACGTCATGGCTGGCATCGGCACCGAAGACCACGCCGCCCCGATCATCCGCCACAACCACTGCGAGCACAACGAACTCGCCGCCATCGGCGCCCGCTCCGGTGCCACCCCCATTATCGTCAACAACACCGCCATCGCCAAAAAGCTCGTCGCCCTCGGCCTCCCGAACGGCTCCCGCGCCGTAGTCGTCGGCAACACCTTCTCACGCCCCTCCGGCGGCGCCCCCCCCATCATCGCTGTCCTCGAAAACTCCACCGCCGTCCTCGTTGGCAACCACCTCTCCGGCGGCGGCATCGCCTCCGTCCTCGTCAAAGGCACCGCCATCCTCCACAACAACACCTTCACCAACACCAAAACCCCCGTCCGCCCCTTCCCCAACGCCACCGTCATCCCCACTCCCTAACCATCTCCAACATTGGCCTCCATCAGCGGTTAGCCCCCCCGCATCCCCGAAAAGGGGTCGAACCTGAATGGCACTTAGTTAAGGACGTCCATCGACAAATTTCGCGCGCAAACCGGCGATCAATTTCCGGCCCAACGGACCAGCCCTATTTCAGCCCAGGGGCAACGTCTTGAGTTGAATCCCAAAGGGATTCCGTCCTCCAGCCCAAGGTTGGCGCGACCGCGCCTACCTTGGGGATGGTGGTGGCAGTACCCTCTACCCCAATGGGGTTGCGCCAGAGCCGGCATGGTCTTCTCGTAGCGGCGTGAAGAACGGTCGCAACCCCTTTGGGGCATTGAGGTTTGATGTTCTATCTCAGCGCGGCGCCCCCTTCCTTTTTTGGCCAACAGGCACCTCGAACGATGCCGCAAGCGCTCATGGAATTCATCGACCACCTGCCCTAATTAAGCGGCATTCGGGTCGACCCTAACTATCGACACAAGCTTCGACTGAGAGAGGATCGAACTCAGGGCGAGGCAGCCGTGAGTTGAGTATCCGGGAGCACGCTATCACGTGAGGAGATTGTCTGCACACGGTATGCCATTACGTTCACCTGAACCCGGTCCGGGCTGGATTGATCAAGCCGGACATCGGCTTGGAGGATTATGTTGGGAGCAGTTTTCCCGACTATCTGAAATCGCCGAAGAAGCCGGTTGACTGGTCGCGGGCGGATCGGTTGCTGGGAGAATTGGGGATCGCGAAGGATTCCCTTTCCGGGCGGCAGCGATTCCGGGAGATGACGGAGAAACACCGGGCAGCTGAAGACCTGAACAGTATCTGAACCGTAACGATGCAGTTGAACAGGAGGGAACAGAGCTGGGAACAACGGGTCTGCAAGGTATTTTCGAACCAAGAAACGGCTCACCATTTGGTGTGGGCTGGCCGAACTCTTCGCCGATCGAAAACCAGACGGCCTTCACCCGTTTCCTGTGCGACTTCGGTTGACACCATTTTTGCGATCTTCTAGTTTGCCATTCAAATCTGAGGAGGCCCCGAACACTCTGTTCCAACCCTCCGGTTCCATCAGCAAGCCTCACTCATGACCTCAAAACTCGTCGGCATTTTTGTTTACCTACTGATCCTGTTGATCATCGGATGGTTCGCCTCCCGGCGTGTGAAATCTCTCGGCGATTACATCGCGGCGGGAAAGAAGCTGGGGTTTCTTCCGGCCGCCCTTTCGGCGCGAGCCACCGGTGAATCAGCCTGGCTCCTGCTGGGGCTGACCGGGATGGGCGCCGCGATCGGCCTCCAGGCCTTTTGGGTGGTGGTCGGCGAAATCGTGGGCGTGGGCATCGCCTGGCTCATGATGAACCGGCGATTTAATCGGCTCACCACGAAATACGGCGCGCTTACAATTCCCGATTACCTGGAGGCGCGATTCCGAGACTCCTCTCATGCGCTAAGGCTCGTTTCCGCCGGCGCCCTGGTCATATTTGTCATGATTTATGTCAGCGCCCAGATCGACGCGACGGCGACCGCATTCCACAGCTTCCTGGGTTGGAACTACTTCGTCGGCGCTACGGTCGGGTTCGGTGTCGTCGTCATATACATCGTGGCTGGCGGATTCCTCGCCGTGGTCTGGTCGGATGTTTTCCAGGGCGGCCTGATGTTCGTCGGTCTCGTGGCCATCCCGATTATCGGTCTCAATTACGCTGGCGGTTGGAACAACGTTGCCGTCGGGCTTGCGGCGCAGGATCCCGGTCTGATGTCCATCTGGGGACCGGCCGGATTGACGCTGAACAACATTCTGGCAATCGTCGCGCTTGCTTCGATCGGCCTGGGATTCCTCGGTTCGCCACAGATTTTTGTTCGCATCCTCGCTCTCAAATCTGAAGGCGAGGTTAGGAAGGGCGCCGTCGTCGCGATTCTCTACACCACCCTGACCGATTGCGGAGCAGTCCTGATTGGAATGATCGGGAGACACGTTCTCATGGGGCCGCAAGAATCCCTGGTCGCCGTCCTTGGAGCCAACGGACAAGACGTCCTTCCTCTGATCGTTGGGGTGCTCATTCCAGTGGTCTTCATCGGCTTTGTCATTGCCGCGGTCCTATCAGCCGCGATGTCGACGGTCGATTCCCTGCTGTTGGTCGCCGCGAGTTCCGTCGTCCGTGACGTCTACCAGAAGATCCTGCATCCATCGCTGCCCGATGAAAGCCTGGTGAGACTAAGCCGGTTGACGACCGTTGGGCTGGCCATGGGCGCTTTTGCGCTCGCGATGGCGATCGCAATCTTCATTCCCGAAAGGACCATCTTCTGGTTTATCGTCTTTGGCTGGTCCGGGATCGCCGCGACGTTTTGTCCAACCATGATTCTGTCCCTGTTCTGGGCGCGATTCACCCGGCGAGGCGCTCTCGCCGCCATGATATCGGGATTTCTCGCCGTGCCGATTTTCAAGTTTGCGATGCCCTTGCTGCCCGGCGCCGCTGGAGAGGCTTTTGCAAACCTTGAGGAGATGTTCCCGGCCTTCGTGGTCGGCTTTGCCGTCGGCATCCCGGTCAGTCTTTTTGACCGAAAGGGCCAACTGGCGCTCCAAGGTATCGAGGCCGAATTGAAATCTCAATCGGACTGACGTGGCCGTAAGTGGGCTCAGATTTCAGATATGGAGCAGGTGATGGGAAGCTGTTGGTGAATACTCTTGGAGAAGCTTGCGGCATGATGGGTTGGCAGGTTCACGCGTGCTGCCTGCTAAGCGTTTCCGCGTCTGGGCAAAGCAGCCGGGGAAGAATGACTAAGCCTGGGAATCGCGCTTGCGGCGGCCTGTCAACGGCGCCTGCCAGACTTGCGGCAGCGGCCTTCTTCCCGAGTCCCTTTCCTGGTTTTGATTGCCTCGGATTTGATGGCGCCTCATTCTGCCGATCCAATGAATGGAGCTATCCGGCAGGTAAGACTATTTCCAATCGTCGCTATTTCGATCGCGCTCTTGGTCCTGAGCTTGAGCGTCATCAGCGGGAGCGCGGCCTCCGGCGAAGGCGCACAGGCCTTGTTGCGAAATGCTGAACGATTGAAGCTGACGCAGCCACAGCAGACGCAAATCCGGGCGATTATTCGCAGCGCGGCGCAGGAATTCAATCGGATCGGTCGCGCGGAGCAGGGGCGGCCAGGCTTGCGGGCGAAACAGGCCGGTTTGCGGAAGCAGGCTCAGGAGAAGGCATTGGCCTTGCTCACCGACGAACAGCGCGAACTGTGGACCCGGGAGAACAAGCCGACATCCGCCGCCGCCGGGAAACCGCCAACCGCCGCGGAGAAAATCGCCTCACGATCACTGATTATTCCAACGATCAAGGAGATGAAAAATCCGCCTTCTCGTGGCGCGTTTGGACCCAGCGCGGAAATCACGAAGACAAAGCCGCATCCGCCGTTGGGCGACAAATATGTCATTCTCACGGATCACACGGATCCAATCGCTCTCCGGTCGTTGAATCAACTGGCGCGTCATCGCAACGGATCCGTCGTCACCCTCAAGTCCCTGGGCACGTTGCACAAGTCACCGGATGAATATGCGCGCGCGCAGAAAATCTTGGAGGAGTTGAAGCCGGGATTTGTGGCCATCGCTCCGCAGGCGTCCAGTTATCGGGAGAACATGCATCTGTGCATGCTGAGGCTGCTTTCGGGTCTGGACGAGGATCCCAGCATCGATGTCTTTCCGGGTTACCTCATGGCCAGCGACCCGCAACGCCTTTCGGAGTTGGTTGCGCGAACCATTGAGTTTCGGCCGCTGAAACGGGCGGAGATTCAACCCGCTTCGATCGGAGCCATCGAGGACGTCGATGCGCGGCGCTACCGCAGCTATCAAAAAGCCAAGGTGATGCAAAAGCTGTTCGCGTCCGAAGGAACCCAATCCCCGGCGATTATCGTAACCACTCGGAAATCCCATGTGCAGCGAAGCGATTTTCCGAAACTCGATCCGGCCGAGGGAAACATCGCGATGTTGCCCGAGTCTGAACGACACACGTTCGGTAATTTGTCGTCCAAAGCCGTCGAGGCATTGAGTGAGAACAATGTCCTCTTCATGTTCGGCCACGGGACTACGGATCGAATTTGCGGCGCACGGACCACGGCTTACGCCGACGTCGACTTCACGGACGAATTGGTTTTCTGCGGATCGTGCATGTCGGCCTCACCCTATCTCGCCGATCGCCTCGACTTGAGCGCCAAAAAAGACAGCAAGCGCTTCGCCTACCACGCGATGGACAATGGCGCGGTAATGATGCTCGGTCACATGGGCCTGTGCGGAGGATTTCCCAAAGTCTACCCCATGAGCGAACTCGTGCTCGAAGGGCTTTCAACGGGTGAAGCCTATCAACGGCTGATGAATGCCCTGATCGGCGACAAGCCCATTCCGGACTACTACCCGGAACCGGCGCCGAAACGGGCGGCGCGCAAGGATTCCGCCAATGGGCTGCTCTACATTCTTTGGGGTGACCCCGCGCTCGCGCCGATCCAGCTTTAGCGCCGCTTCAGGAACTTCCCTGTCGTGAGATCCAGGCGCTCGCCTTGTTCGGCGACATGCATCCCCGAGCGTTCGATCTCAGCGCGCGCGGCGCTGTTTGTTTGGAGGGCGGGGTTCGTGTGGTTCAGGTGGATGAATCGCACTTTGTTTCGCTCGCCAGCCGGGAGTTTTTCAAAGCGTCGCATGGACTCCGCGATAAAGGGGTGCGGAATTTCGGCCATGCTGCGATTGGGCAACTCCCCCTCGGCATAGAAGGTTCCGTCGAGGTAGGCCGCATCGACTTGCTTCAAAGCATCCTCGATCTGGCGCGGCCATTTCTTCCACTTGTCGATATCCGGAATGAAGAGGACTGCTTGCTTTGGACCGTCGATCCTGAATCCCACGGTTTCGGAAAACTCGTCGCGGTGGGGCACAAGAAACGGCGTGACGCTCAGGCGTTCGTTGAGCCGGATGGCCTTGTCCGCCGCCAAAGGACGGATCGCAATGTTATTCAATTTGACGAGCTGACTCCACGGCCCGTTCTGCTCCAGGAACGACTTCATGCGAGGCATGGCGTAGACGGGAACGGAGCGGCTCCCGATTACCTCGCGACCCAAATGAATCAGCCCGGCGTAATGGCCAATGTGAGCGTGCGTCAGGAAAATGCCCGCGAGACCCGGTGTCTCTTCGCTTTTGGAGAAATCATCAAGCAGCCGTAGCTGAGCTGGAAATGAGGGCGTGCAATCAAAGATCCAGCGTCCCCCGCTGACCGGATCAACCAGGCCAATGGACGTGGGGAATCGCCGGGACGAAGCGTCCTTCCACGCGAGTTTGCAGCACGCTTTCGCGCAGCCCGCCTGGGGGTAGCCGGCGTCCTGCGCGATTCCCAGCACGACGAGATAGGGAGACGCGGTCGAGGCGGCTCTGGCGCCCGGCGCAAAGACGGCCAGCGCCGCAAGGAAAGTCAGAAGTGTTCGCACGTTCACCCAAGGCTACGCGCCGAGGCGTCCGACTTCAATGCATCTGCCGACAAACGACCGGTGCTCGCGTCCTGGAGCGCAGTACAGATTTTGAGAATCGATCATTCGATTGAATCAGAACGCGCAAGATTCAATATCGAACGGAATCGGCAAGCCGAAGGCTTTTCAGCTATTAGCCGGGGGTTGATCCCGTGACAGCGGGAGACACCCCCGGTTGCAAATCAAAACGATCGCATCCCGAAGGGATGCCAGCCCGGCGTTCCCAGACGCGTCAATATCCGGTGAAGGTCAGGCGTCGATCCGGAAGGGATCGCGCCGCTGGCATCCCTTCGGGATGCAATGTGGGTTTTCGGAGGCGCATCCAGGGGTATCGCTCGTTCCTCGCGCAACCCCTGACAAACACAATAAACTGTTGCCTTCGCTGAAGCCAAATAGCCTCTTCATCAGCATTGCTGATTTGCGGCCGGATAGTTTCAAGGGGCAGGCGGCTGGATTTCGTCGGGTCGTTCCCGATGTCGTCACCCGGCCGCGGCATTTCAAGAACAATGTATCCGCGATCCGCCGGCTCCGGGTGAGGCTGCGGCATTCAGCCAATATCCCCGCTCCGGCCAGGTCGGTTGCAGCATTCGCACAGCGACTCATCGCTGCACCGAGTGGCGCAGAACGAAGGACGGGAAGGTCGCTGCCACGAAGCGAGAATTACAGCGTCGGCTTAAGACAGTATTTCGTTGAGGCCCTGCTTCCGATTACGACGTTGTTGAATGAAACTGTGAAAATCGCTCGAAGTTCTCCGACCGCTTCTGTTACTTTCCTCGCGAATTCGCACAAACAACTTTGTATATCATGATCAGATTTAAGTTCATCCCCCTCCTGCTCGCATTTCTCTTCGTTTCGCTTTCCGCGTCAGCCGAGACCAACACGTTGACCAAGGTTCAAAAGCTAAATGGCTGGCGTCTGTTGTTTAACGGCAAGGATTTTGACGGTTGGCGGACGTTCAATAAGGGCGGGAAGATCGGTCCGGCTTGGGAGGTTAAGGGCGGGCTGCTGACCAAGGTTGAGACGGCTCGCAGTGGAGGTCTGATGACCGTGGACACCTTCGGAGATTTCGATCTGAACTGGGGGTGGAGAATTCGCGAAGGCGGCAACAACGGCATTAAGTATTTCATCAAGGAAGGCAGTGAGAAAAGCATCGGCCACGAATATCAGATGTTCGATGACGCGGCGCACGGCGACAGTAAACGCAAGGGCCTGACCGCGAGTTTCTACGACGTTCTTCCGCCCTCCGCCAGGGCGAAGGTGAAGAAGCCGGGCGAATGGAACCACTCCCGGATCTATGTCCGCGGCGCCAAGGTCGAGCACTGGCTCAATGGGAAGAAGGTCCTCGCGTACACGCTCGGCAGTGAGGAAGTGTTGAAGGCCGTTCAGGACAGCAAGTTCAAGGATGTGAAAGGCTTTGGGACGAAGGTTCGCGGCCACATTCTTCTCACCGATCACAAGGACCACTGCGAATTCAAGAACATCCGCATTCGGGAATACAAGTGAGCTGGCGGCGCTTTCCGCGGGCTGGTTGGGGGAGCGCTGTTATGCCTCTGCCGTTCCGTCAGCCAGGAGACTCACTCCAGAACTGTTGAGTCCGGCCAATGCGGATTCAGCGACGCTCAATAGCGTCTTGATGGTGCTCGATTCGTTCAACGACAAAGTCATGCGATCCGCGCCGGTATGAATCCGAATTCCTGGCGTCCGGAATGTCAGGGTGAACGAAGAACAGTCGGCTTCGTATTCCAGGACTTCATTCAGGACGGGGATGGCCTCGATTTGATCGATCCTGTTCTCGACGTTGAGGCTTCGGGAAAACTCGATCACCAGGGTGTTGCAGTAGTCCGAGAAAACCTCGCTAAATCCGTCCTCCGTCACGACGGCCGGTCGTCGAATGGCTCCGACTTCAGTGCGGAGTACATATCCGGTCGCGTCGTCCAGATCCTGCGCGATCGAAAGGTTTACGTCGAAATCGGGCGATTTGAGGGTTGCGGCTCCGTCCTCGCAGACGTAGCTGACGTCCTTTCGTCGATAGCCAAAGGTCTTGCGAATGCGGTCATGAATCGCGTCCATCTGAGTTCTTACTTCGTCGTGTCCGGCGCGTCGCACAAAGGCCTCGGCCGCGCTGGCGTGGCGGTCAGGAACGTGATGTCCTTTCTTGAATCCGCTGAGGCGGCGGACCGCGCCCAATGTCTCGCCGAGGAGGCTGACGTCTTTCAAGGCGCCTCCCAGGACGTTCGTTATCGTTGATCGTTCAGCGAGGATCTGCGCGAGATTCGCGACGACGAACGACTTGGTTGCGGAGCCAAAAGAGCAGGGGGTCTGTGTCTCGACGCCCGTGCGGGTGATTCGCAGCAGGCGCGGAACTTCGTCGTTCAGGTATTCGTCAAGCGAAGCGCCGGTCAACCGATGGTTCTTGTCCAACGCCTCCCTGGCGTTTCCCGTTAACGCCTGGATAAGGGCGTGCGACCAGATGCCCAGCTTCAGGGCGGGACTTGACCAGGACGACTCACCCGGTTGACAGGCAGTGAATGCGACACGATGGGGCCCTTCCTCACAGAACGATTTCAGCTCCGCGCCCGAAAATTCGGACATGGGCGGTTGCGTGTCATCCGAGATCGGAAGCCCCTTGTCGTTCGCGTCAATGAAGAGAAGCGCGCGGTCGCAGTCGCTTGCGCCAAGCTGGCTAAGAATCGACGCGAGCGGAATGCTGGTCAGTTGAATGTCATCGGGCTGGGTGTCATGAGCGGTCAGGAAGCTCCGGTCGTCGAAGTCGATCCCGTGCCCGGAAAAGAAGAACACCACGGTGTCATTTGGCATCACGCCCTTGAGAAACCTTCGGAACGAGGACTCGATCGCGGTCCGTGTTGCCTGTGCGTTAACGAGTGTCATGCAATCCGTCGCGGCGACGCCCAGGGCCTGCCACGCTGCCGTGAATTGGCGAGCGTTGTTCTCGGCGTAGGGAGCCGACGCGAGAGTCGGCATCTGGTGGTTTTCCAGGCCGACGCAAAACAGGTGGATTCGCGCGCTCATGGTCATTGTCTAATATTCTCAGCTAGTGGATTTCCTCTGAAACAACTGTCGATGGAGATTGGCGGAAGTTGTCGATCAAGTCGACTTTTGCCGCGTTTCGTCCGTGAAAAAAGTTACCAGAAAGACTATGAACTCATCCGCCATGCGAAAATTCCTTTTCAGCTTCCTCGCCTTCACCGTCGTTTCCGTCGGATCTCTGTCCGCACAGAACGCGCCTTATGACGTCTTTCCGGATGCTGATCCGCCTTACTACCGGGTGCGCTACGAGGCCTCAACGAAGCCGGGCGACTTGATTTTCCCTGCGAACTTCACCGTGTGGATTCCAGCGGGTGTGAAGACGCTGCGCGGTGTCATTGTGCATCAGCACGGCTGCGGCGAAGGCTCGTGCAAATCCGGCCTCACCGGCGCCTTTGATCTGCACTGGCAGGCGTTGGCAAAGAAGCACGACTGCGCACTCCTGGGACCGTCGTACGAGCAACCGCAGAAGGCCGATTGCCAAATGTGGTGCGACCCGCGCAATGGTTCGGACGCGGCCTTTCAGAAGGCGCTCATCGATCTGGGCGCGAAGGCCGGCCATCCGGAGTTGGCCACAGCGCCGTGGGCTTTGTGGGGCCACAGTGGCGGAGGGCATTGGGCAGGTGGCATGACGCTGCTGCACCCTGATCGCGTCGCGGCAGCCTGGCTGCGTTCGGGCGTGCCGTTGTTGGAGCCGAATCCGAAGCGCGCCACGATCAAACCGCACACGTTGACTGCCGCCGCGCTGAAGGTTCCCATCATGTGCAATCCGGGCACGAAAGAGGGAGTCACCGTGAAGGACGGACGCTTTTCCAGTGTCTGGCCCGCCAATGAGACTTTCCTGACCGGCGTCCGTTCCCAAGGCGGACTCATCGGGGTGTCGATCGATCCATTGACCGCGCATGAATGCGGTAACCAACGCTACATGGCAATACCCTGGCTCGATGCCTGTCTCTCAGCGCGATTGCCGAGAAAGGCCGGTGGCACGCTAAAGCCGATGCCGACCAAAGGCGCCTGGCTCGCGGCGACATTTCTGGGAAAGAAGGCCGTTCCGGCGGGGAAGTTTTCCGGCGACAAAGCCACGTCCATTTGGCTGCCGAACAAGGCCATCGCCAAGGCGTGGATGAGTTATGTGAAGGACACAGCAGTTCCCGACACGACGGCCCCTCCCGCGCCGACGAACGTTCAGGTGAATGGCTCCACGCTCACATGGAACGCTGAAGCCGATCTTGAAAGCGGTCTGGCGCACTTCATCATCGAGCGAGACGGCCAGCTCCTCGCCAAGACGCCAGATCAGGGCAAGAACCGCTACGGCCGGGATATTTTTCAGGGCCTCCAATACAGTGACACGCCCACCCAGCCGCTGGTGCAAATGCGTTTTGTCGACGCCAAAGCGAAAGCTGGAAAAGCGCACAAGTACCGAGTGATCGCGGTGAACACCGCCGGCCTAAAGTCGAAGTAGTTGGCAGATCGCGGACTTCGTCGGTGATTTTGTATTGTGTCCCGGAGGGTTAACGGAACGAACGATCAATGACCGGCGAAATAGAAGTGATCGAGACCGACACGGAGGCGGATCATTTGCCGCGATTCCATTTCTTTGCCAGTTCTTCCGAGGGCCCTTCCAGCCGTAACGGGGGAAGCAGCCCAGCTGCTCCAGGCGCTCGCTGGCACACGGGATTCCTAACTTGTGAAACTGTGAAACTGTGTCACGGTCCAGGCGATGAAGAACATCACCGTGTCATTGGAAGACGATCTGTATAGAAAGGCCCGCGTGGCGGCGGCCGAAACGGACAGCTCGGTGACCGCTCTGGTTCGGGAATTCCTGACAACACTCACGGCTGAGGGAAACCGGGCCACAGAAGTCGGCAAAGATTCGTCGGCGATCCTTGAGACGATCGAAAAGATCCGTAAACGCCATCCCGGCTTCGATCCGTCGAATCGCCTTTCACGCGACGAAGTCCATGCCCGCTGAATCTTTCCAGAGTCATCTGCATGAGGTTCATTGACACCAACATCCTGCTCTACGCCTTTGGAGCGGATGAGGGTTCCGGTCGGCCGGAAACGGCGCGCCACATTCTCGCGGGGGGAGACCTCGCATTTTCCATCCAGGTGTTTCAGGAATTCTACGTTCAATCGACGCACTCGCGCCGAAAGGAGCCTCTCACTCACGACGAAGCATGTGCGGTGATTGAGACCCTGGCTTCGTTCCCTCTTCAGACGAACGATCTCGCCGTCTTTCGAGCCGCGCTAACCATCCGGGACCAGTGGCGGGTTTCTTTCTGGGACGCGTCCATTCTCGCCGCTGCCCGGATGCTTGGATGCGAGTGCGTTGTTTCCGAAGATCTGAGCCATGAACAGGACTATGGAGGCGTGATCGTATCGAATCCGTTTCTGACAACCTGATGGCAAAGACAGTCCAGGAACCAGCGCCCGGAATGCGAACCGACCCTCAGTCGACCATGGCTGGTGCATCTCAAAGATTCCCAATCCTTTCCATGGCGGCGCTCGCATCGTGCCTGCTGACACACGTCGGCCTGTGCGCGGACCAGCACGGCAACACGAATGCTGTGATCCAACATGTCGTGACGCTCGACGAGATAGTCGTGACGGCGGCGCGGGCTCCCTCAGCGAGCGGCGCCCCAGGCGCGCTGACGACGATTGATTGGGAACGGATTCGGCGCCTGGAGCCGACGTTGACCATTGACGAGCCCCTTCGCCGCGTCCCCGGAGTCTTTGTTCAAAACAGTTTTAACTTCGCGCAGGACCAACGCATTGCCATTCGCGGTTTTGGGACGCGAGCGGCGTTTGGCGTGAGGGAGATCAAGGTGTTGGTCGACGGGATTCCCGAAAGCTCGCCTGACGGCCAGACGCAACTGGACAATCTCGATCTGGGATCCGCACGGCGCATCGAAGTGTTACGCGGGCCGGCCTCGGCGCTTTATGGCAACGCGTCGGGGGGCGTCATCAATATATTGACGGAGGAGGGCGGGGGAGATCCTTTCGCGGAAACTCGTTTCCTCGGTGGATCGTACGGGCTGCAACGATACCAGCTGAGGACAGGCGGAGGCGTGAAGGCGCTCGATTACCATCTGAACGGAAGCTGGACCTCGGTGGATGGCTATCGTCGGCACAACAGCTCTGAGAATCGCCACCTTGGCGGCAAACTGCGCTACGCGATCAACGAGACTTCGGACCTCACCGCCGTGTTCAATTACGCGCACTCGCCCTGGGCTCAAGACGCGGGCGGTCTGACGCGTGCCGAGGTGGACATGGATCGCCGTCAAGCGCGCGCGCGAAACGTAGCGCTGGATGCCGGGGAGAAAATTAGCCAGGGCAAACTTGGATTGATCTATCGAAACGAACTGTCCGCCGGGCACGAAATAACTCTGACCCAGTATTCGCTCGTCCGAGATTTCTCGAACAAGCTGCCCATCCTGCCGGCTGCGGGCGATGGCATTGTGGTGTTCGATCGTGTTGGTCTCGGCGGGGGAATCAAGTATGTCGGCGATCTGGAATGGGATGGTCGCTCGAATCAACTGGTGGCCGGCGTCGACGCGGAATATCAGGAGGACGACCGTCAACGCTATGCGAATATCGCGGGCGCACGCGGCGCCCTGGGCTTCGATCAGTTGGAGACCGTGCGCAGCGTGGGGCCGTTCATCCGAAACGAGTTTCGTCCGATCGAGCGACTGGCGGTGATCGCTGGCGCGCGCTATGACAACCTGCGATTCGAGGCGGCCGATCGCTTTCTCGGCGATGGCAATGATTCGGGAGCGCGGACATTGGATCAACTGAGCTATGCCGGCGGCCTGGTCCTGGAAGCGCGAACCAACCTGCAATTCTACGCGAGCATTTCGACTTCCTTTCAAACGCCCACGACGACCGAACTGGCGAACCCGACGGGCGGCGGCGGATTCAATCCCGCGCTGAATCCGCAGACGGCGTTGAACTACGAGATCGGCGCGCGCAGCCGGTTGAGTCGCCGATTGAAGGTCGAGCTGGCCTTGTTCCTCATTGAGATAGATGACGAACTGATCCCGTTCACCAGCGCCACGGGGCGGGACTTTTTTCGCAATGCGGGGCGTTCGGAACGAAAAGGGATTGAGCTGGCCGTGGATCTGAATCTGGCGCCGGGTCTCGACTGGTATGCCTCTTACACGGCGATGGACGCCCACTATCGCGACTACGTCACGGCCGGCGGCGCCTTTAGCGGCAATCGCGAGCCCGGCATTCCCGCGCATCAGCTCTTCACTGAATTGTCATGGCGACGCGACGCCGGGCTCTTCGGCAGCCTAGATTTTCAATTTGTCGATCAGTTCGAATTGAATGACGCAAACACTGCTAAAAACGAAGCCTATGCGCTGATGAATGCGCGGCTGGGCTACGCGGCGAAGATCGGTCGAAGCGAGTTCACGCCCTTCGTAGGCGTGAATAATCTGCTGAATCAAAGATTTAACGGCCAGACCCGGCTCAACGCCTTTGGCGGGCGTTACTTCGAGCCGTCGCCGCGAATCGCCGTCTTCGGCGGCGTCACTTGGCGCGTGGAGCTTTGAGGCGTTGGTGACGACGTCTCGATTTGGCGTTGAGTGGCTTCGACCATTCGCGCCGCGACTGTCTTTAAACCGGCGTAGTCCCAGTGGTTCTTGTCTCGCAAGGAAGCTCCGGTCGAATCGACCGCCACGACGTTTGGATCGTCCTTCGCGATTTCCGCGATCGCGGCGTTGGTCTCGGGATAACCCATGGATTGAAATTGGGTCATCACGATGACTGCGCCGGGGAGCTGGCTTCTGATCCGCTTCACATGAGCGCGGACGTCGAGCTTCCAGCGGTCGATGGGCGCGCGATCGATGGCGTCGTTGATGCCCAGACTCAGCCAGACCACCCATTGGGGTTTATCCAGAAGCTGTCGTTTGGCGGCGTCGGTGCGTTGGACGAATTTTTTCCAAAACCCGGACGAATGGGATTCCGCCCATTGTGAAATCCGGGAGCCGCCCTGGCCGGTCTTGATCAGATGGACCTGTTTGTGATCGGGGAATGCGTTGGCGGCGATAGCGTTGGCCAAACCGTTTTCGAGGCCGTGATGCGTGGCGTAGTAATTCTCGAGGCGGTGGTGATCGCGCAGGTTGTTGACGCCGAGCTGTAGGTCTTCAAAGTCAAATTGCCCGTCCGTCAGATTCATGATCTGCACCTCCGGCCGAGGCGTCCGTTCTTTTGGAGACGCGTCGGCGTTCTTGCCGATGCCGCCGGAATTGCTTTCACCCGTGATGACGAAAACCAGTGGGCGAAGCTCTTGTCGGCCCGGGGCGATTTTTTGCGCGAACGACGGGATCGGCGTCAGGCAGACAATCGACGCCAGCGCGGCGAGCAGGATTGTGTTTTTGTTTGGCATCGTAGGAGCGACCTTCGCGCGCCCACGATCTGGCGCGTGCGCGCGTCTGAATTTTCAGCAGTCGTCGTGATCCTGCGCGGCGCGTTAAACGCCTTCAACCATCAATCGCGTGTCGGGCAGGGAGGACACCTGATCAAGGACGTTGAAATATCTCTTACAGATCGACGGGCCATCGTTGCCAGAACCGGCTCGGAAGCGAATGACGGGCTGGCATCCCTTCGGGATGCCATCGTTTGTGTGTGCAACCGGGGTGTCGCTGCACTCAACCCCCGGCTAATGGCTGAAAAGCCTCCGGCTTGCCGGTAGCGGTCAATGGTGAAACTTATGGGTAACTCACAGCTTCTCGGCGGAGTTGGAGGTGGTCCGTCTTGATGATTGTCTATCGGAAATCAGGAAACGAGATGCCGTTGAAAAGAATCGCCTAGCGCACCACGATTTCGTCGATGAAGAGCCAGGTTGGATTGCCGGCGGCGGGGTGCCATGTGGGAAGTTTTCCAGGAGACTTCGCGGTGAATCTGATGTAGCGCGCAGTGGTCTTTGTCCCTGGTTTCAGAATCTGCGGTTTGACCGTCAAGCCTGGGGAGTTTCGCTCGATCGGTGTTTTGATTTCGTTGCTCGCCACGATTCGGAATTCCTTTCCGTCATCGGAAATTGCCAGTTCGACTCGGCGCGGTTGCGTCATTCCGTCGGGAACCGATTGAAGAAAGTTGACGTTTACGGCTTCGATTGAAACGGCCTTGCCCAGATCGATGGTCGCGGTGACGTCGGCTCCGCGGAAGCCCATCCAGCCGAGGCGCAGATCGTGCGGTTCGCCGAGTTCGCCATCGGTCAGGCCGGCGACGCCCGCGCCCGGATGGCGTGGATCGGGCGCGACGTTGGCGGTGACTGGCTTGCCGGCGGCCAGATGGGCCACACGTTTCGGCTCGGCCTGGTTCATGAGCACGACGGCCTTGTCGATTTCCATGGATTCGCGATAGCGATCGAAATGCGCGGCGATGTTGCTGTTGGCGGTGAATTCCCAGAGCGAGGTTTTTCGTTCGCGCATCGCCATGGCTGCGACGATGTGAGATTGCACCCAGCCGGTTTCGCTGGACCAGGCGCCCCAGCCGCTGTCGCCATTGCCGCCCCAGTAGTCCCAGCGTTTGAGGTCGAAGGCGCGAAACCAGCCGCCATCGAGATCGGGATGGGCTTCCGATCGAACCTGGGCCCGGACGAGAAATTCGGCGACTCGATCCGCGGCTTGCGCGTATCGAGGATTGCCGGTCGCGGCGGCGGCCTCGACGAGTCCGACGAACGCGGGCGGAACGGAATAAAACACATCCGCGCAGGGATCGCCGTCTTCGTGGAGAATCGAGACCTCGCTGGCGCCGTAGTCCTCATTTGAATGATGGGACTTGTTTCGGAGTTGCTCGCGAATGGCGCCGGAGGCGTCCTGGCGGGCGAGCATGTCGTCGATGATCTGGCCGAGCCATGCACGGTGTTGCGGGGTGTCGTCTGCGCGCACTAGCCAGGCGAGCGGCAGGAGCATCCGGCCGCGCTCCATTTGCATTTCATTCAGCGCGTAGCCCCAGCCATTGGGATACCGCTCCATTGTCATGCGAATGGCTTTGCGGGCCTGCACGAGCAGCGGTTCGTATTTGGTTTTGTCGTAGAGCCACAAATAGCACGCCCAGGCCCAGGCCTCGCGCTGGGGCCAGGCGGCGATGGTTCGGCGTTGGGCGTAGTATTCCCAGCCGCGCGCCTCGAGCCGCTTCGCGTTAAGCGGCATTCCGTCGCGAAAACCGAAGGGTCCCGTGGTGCGGAAATTGGCGAGAATGCTGGTCAGAAGTTTCTCGTTCCAGCGGTCGTCGCCCAGCGCGGCCACGGCGGTCAGGCTGCCGACGATCGCCTTGGATCCATCGTTGCCCCAGAAGGCGTCGGGACCCGAGCCATAGGCAAACCAGCCCAACAGTCCGTAGGTCGGACTCTCCGGATTGTCGCGGTAGAGACCGGATGTCGAGTAGACGAAATCCATGAGATTCGCGGCGATTTTCCGTTGGCGCGGATCGTCGTCGAGCGAACCGCCGAGGGCGTAGGCCATGGCGGATTCGGCGTTGCAGTCGCCGCGCAGCAGCCAGCGTGTGGGTTGGCTTCCGTCTGTAAATATTTTAGAGATGTGGCCTTCGAGAATTCCGTGGCGGCCGTCGCCGATGGGGAGGTTGAATCTTCGTTTTGGGTCGGCGGGGCCGTAGCCGGTTTTGGCCGGTTTTGCCAATTCGTCTTTCCAGGATTCGCCGACGAGAAAACCATCGAACCATGCCAGTCCGCGGCGAAGAGCTTGGCGTTCTGATTCGGGCGGAAGCGTTTCATCGCGTGCGAAGGAAGGCCGAACCGTCGGTGTCCACTGTATGACGGGCGTTTGCCTTCCGCGGGACACCCAGGTGAGAATCGTCTTCCAAACGGGCTCCCATGCCTGGCTTGGAGCGTAGCGGCCGGACACAAATTGGCTGAGCTTTGTCGTGGCGATCAGAATGTCGCCGTGTTCGTGCTCGAAGAGCAAAGGCCAGGTTTCCTCCGGCAATCCGTAAACCGCCGTGTCGTAACCCGCGACCCGCGCGGACACCAGATGAACGGGTGAGGCTTGCCGCTCGACTGGGAGAAAATGGCAGTCGTTGATTTTCAGGATGCGCAGCTTCTGGAGCTCGTCGCCGAATGCGTGGGAAGCGACGACGGTGCGTTCCCAGTGGGGCTGGCGAGGCTCACCGATCTTCAGGTCGGGAAAGACCGCTCCCGAGGGATACTCGATGTACAGGCGCAGCTTCTTTTCAGCGGCCCGAATTAGAGTCGCCGGGGTGATGGCTGTCGTCGTTTTCGGATAGCCGTCAGCCAGGATGAGGACGCCGGCGCCGTTCGGCGCGGCTTGCACGGCGCGCGTCGAACTGGTGTGGCGCGGATAGCTTGCGCCTCGGGCGGAGATCGCCTGATAAAGATCGTTGTCGGCTGCGCAGGAGAAGATCAGTTGCGGCGAAGCAGGCTGAGCCACGAGCCTGAGCGCAGAGAATATCAAAACTCCCGCGATCAGCGCCGCCAGGACATAGGAAAACTTTCCTTTCACGATTCGGCGCGGGCTATCGTTTCAACCTGATCGGAAACATCGCGTCATCGTTGCCGCTGACCCGAGGCGCGACAACCGTTAAAATACGTTTTAGGGCTTTCCTTTGCGGCACACGTTGAAAGTTTGGCTGACGCGTGCACAATTCGATGTAACACTTATCGCTCGGTTTGGAGTCAGTAGAAGCGCCGCACTGGAGCACAACTCATTGCTGCCGGATACGGCGCCGTTCTCCGCGTCTATCCCGCGCGAGTATTTAGTTCACATTGTAATCGCCATCCGAATCGCAAAGAAACACTCATGCATCCAACGTCCCCCATGAAACAAACACTCATGCATCCAACGTCCCCTATGAAACGATTTGCGCCCGCCATCCTTGCCGCCGCTCTGTTCCTGTTGCTCGGTTGCGGTGACAAACCTTCATCTGCAGCCGTTGATCCGACCGCGGTTTGGACGGCGGCTGCGACTGGCGACCTCGACACGCTGAAGCAAGGCATCGATGGCGGAGTTGACATTAATGAGAAGGAGCCTGCGGGCGGAAGCACGCTCCTGCATGCGGCGGCGTTTGCCGGCCAAACCGAGGCTGTCCGTGTCTTGATCGAGGCGGGCGCGAAACTGGAAACGAAGAACACCGAGCAGGCGACGGCGCTTTTTAACGCGGCGTTCTTTTGTCATCCGGAGACGCTCAAGCTGCTCATCAAAAAGGGGGGCAATGTCAACGCGACGGACAAGGGTGGAAATACAATCCTCGATGCCACCAGCAGTCCCTGGAGCGCTGAACTGGGCGGAGTCTACACTTTCATCGGCGAAATTCTGCAAACGCCGATAGACCTGAAGCGGATCGAAGTCACTCGTCCCGAAATTGCCGAGATCCTGAAGAAGAACGGAGGCAAGAGCGCAAAGGCTCTGTGACCGATCCGCCTGCTTGAAGCCTTCGTGTAGCTTGAAACCTGTTTCATGAGCGACTCCCCTGTTCCTCCGACTGCGGCGTCGCGCCGACATGACCTCGACGCGTTGCGCGCCGTTGCGATGCTCCTGGGCATCGGCCTGCATGCGGCGCTGTCATTCATCCCCGGTTTCTGGCCCGTGCAGGACAGCCTTCACAATGACACGTTTTCGCTGTTCTTCTCGGCGATTCACGGATTTCGCATGCCGCTGTTTTTTCTGATCAGCGGATTCTTCACGGCGATGCTGTGGCGCAAGCGCGGGTTGGGCGCTCTGCTGAAGCATCGATTCAAACGCGTTTTCATTCCCTGCATGATCGGCCTTGTCACGATTGTGCCGGCCTTGAACTGGAGCATTGGCAAAGCCTTTTCCAGGCCGTCTGGATCCGGCTCGGGGCCGCCAGCGGATATTTGGGCCGCCGCTGTCGTAGGCGATCACGATGTCATCGAGCGGGAGTTGGTCGACGGTGTCGACATCAACGGCCAGCAACCGGGAGCTGAGACTGGCCCTACGGCTTTGACCCTCGCGGCGCTCTACGATCGAACGGCGACGGTGGCGTTGTTGTTGGAGAAAGGCGCCGTCGCCGACGCCAGGAATAAAGACGGCGGCGCGCCTCTTCACGCTGCCGCATTCCTTGGTCGGCCGGGACCAGCCCGGCTTTTGTTGGAGAGCGGCGCGGATCCCGAGGTGCGCGACGCCAAGAACCAGCGGCCGCAGGATCTCCTGGCGATCGATTGGAAACTCACGGAATTCATCGCCTCGCTGATTCAGTTGGAGCTGAGCCGGGAAGAAGTTGAAGCCGGTCGCGCCGAAGTCGCCCAATTGCTGGTCGAGCATGATGCGACGATAGACATGACATCTTCGGGCGCGAGCCAGGACGCTGGGTTTCAGGCCAAGCTTGCGGGATGGTTCATCACGCCAGTGTTTCATTATCTCTGGTTTCTGTGGTTCCTCTGTTGGCTGGTTCCGGCATTTGCTCTCTGCGCCGCGCTGGCGGACAAACTCGGATGGAGGTCGCCGCCGAAATGGCTCGTGCTTTCGCCGATCCGATTCCTGTGGCTGATTCCCCTGACGTTGATCCCGCAGTTCTTCATGGGCTGGCTGGCGCCGGTATTCGGCCCTGACACCTCCGCCGGGCTCCTGCCCCTGCCGCATGTCCTTTTCTATTACGCGATATTCTTCGGCTTTGGCGCGCTGTACTTTGTTAGCGACGATGAAAAAGGACGCGTCGGCAAATGGTGGGCGGTGACGTTGCCCCTGGCCTTGCTGATCCTTTTTCCCATCGGACTTGCCCTGACGGATGGAGGTCCGGAAGTCCGCGCTCGCATTGGCGATGATGGGGCGCGTCACTTGATCGCGTCCGTGTTCAAGGTCAGCTACGCGTGGATGATGTCCTTTGCCTTCATGGGCCTTTTCCGGCGGTTGCTGTCACGGGAAAGCCGGGCGATGCGTTACATCTCCGATTCCTCCTACTGGCTTTATGTGGCGCATCTGCCGTTGGTGATTCTGGCGCAAATTGCCGTGCGCGACTGGCAGGCGCCGACGGTTTTGAAGTTCGCGGTCATTTGCTTCGGGGTGACTGGCGTCCTCTTGATCATCTATCAATTCCTCGTCCGTTACACTTGGATTGGGAGGCTGTTGAACGGCCCGCGCAAGCGGCATGGCGCGATCCATTCTGGATGACGCACAGTCCTCGCCGGGTATGACCCGCCTGGGAGCGCTGGTCTGTTGCGCGGCGGCGCGACAGGACTTTCTCGTGGAGCCTTTTCCCGCCTCGACCGCCGTCGGCGTCATCGAACTGGCCGTTCCAAATCTACAGATCGAGATCGATGCGGTGGCGGTAAGATACAGAGTCAGTGGAAAACTCGGGGTGGGTTCGCTCGATCTATCCTCTGAAGTCCATCGCCGACGCCACCTGCGTCCAATTAAACGTCTGTGACTCCCCCTGGTCCGGCTTTGATTGACGCGATTCGTCCGTTCGTGGAAAATACGACTTCTGTGACGCGCTCAACTCGATCCTGCTTCCGCTTGATCCGCTGCATTTTGCTGGCCTTCGTTTGCCAGGTGGCCGCGGCCGATCAAGCGCGGCTGCTGCATACGCCGCACGAGGCGGCCGAGGAGCGGGTGCGGATGATTGTCGACGCGAAGAAGGAGATTCACGCCGCCTATTTCATCGTCGGGCATGATCCCGTCACGCTTACCGGGTTGACCCTTTTGCGGGACGCCGCGCGGCGCGGCCTGACCGTTCGCCTGCTGGTCGATGCCCAGTGGAACAAGATTCCAGCTTCGGTGGAGGCGCATCTGATTGAGGAGGGCGTGCAGATCAGGGTTTACCATCCGTTGGACCCACTCCGGCCGGATCGGATCACGCGCCGACTTCACGACAAGCTGCTGCTTGCCGATGGTGAGGTCATGATTGGCGGCGGGCGAAACATCGAGAGTCCCTACTTCGGGCTGGGACGTCAGATCTTCCGCCGCAACTATATCGACTTGGACATCCTGACTCGCGGGGATTCCGCCGCCCATGCCAACGAGTATTTCATGACGATGTGGAACAGCGGCCACGTGCGATCGAGCAAAGTTTATGTGTCGCGCCCGAGGCGGCGTTGGGCGTCAAAGAAACTCGATAAATATGAACTCTGGTTGAAAGAGCGAATTGCCGCCTATCGAGAGAATGGACCGTCCGATCCGCCGCTTTCGATCGAGGTGGGGCCGATCGAGTTTCTGCACGATCCGGTTGAATCCGAGGAACACTCGCTGAAGGTCAAAGACGGTCTGTTGGCGTTGATGGACTCCGCGACCTCCGAATTGCTCATCGAGTCGCCCTATTTGATACCGACTCGCGCATTCTGGGCGGCGATCGATCGGGCCCGGGCGCGCGGTGTGCGTGTGCGCATTCTCACCAATTCGCTCAAGTCCACAGACGCCATTTTGGCCCAGTCCGGCTATATCGGGGAACGGAAGAAACTGGTGGAGCGAGGCGTGGAGCTGTGGGAGTACGCGGGCGTCGATTGTCTTCACACCAAGGCCGCCGTCATCGATGGCGAGACGGCGGTGATCGGGACTTTCAACCTCGACCCGCGCTCCGCGAATCTGAACACCGAGCTTGCGTGGGTGGTTCGAAATCAAACGTTGGCCGATGGTTTGCGCCGAGTCATGGATCGCCATTTGAAGGAGTCGATGCGCATTGACGAGCGCGGCCGGCCCGCGGGTCACAAGCGAAGGTTTCCGGGCGTTTCCTGCTGGAAGGTTTTCAAGCTACGCTCGTTTCGGTTGATCGCCCCCTTCATCAGGCATCAGCTTTGAGGCGGGCTGAACGCCCAGAGTTCGTCGTTTGCTGTCCTTCGATCTGGGTTTCAATATGACACAAAGCCCGGATGGCTTTGGCCGTTGATGGCGGTGACACTGTTCGGGACAATCCACGCAATTCGGCGCGAAGTCAGAAACGCCCAGGAGCCTCGCAAGCGGGCGTTGGGTGAGTTGCGGGAGAAACTCGTCGCCGCCGAGGCGGAAGCGCAATCGACCTGATCCCCGGGCTTGGCCGGCGGATCGCTCGAGATGACGGACTCCGCAATTGATTGACGAGCGCCACACCGCGCGCAGAATGCCCGCCGTGATTATCAGGAAACTTAGCCTTTCGTGTCTTCTGTGTCTTTCGTGGTTCTCTCAAGCCGACGCAGCCGACGCCCCTGAGCCCGCGTCCATCCAACGCTTCATCGCGGTCGATAATGTTTGCTCGTGGCCGAATCTCACGCAGCTGCGCGACGGAACAATTGTCTCGATCATTCACAATCGGCCGAGTCACGGACAGATGGAGGGCGACGTGGAATGCTGGGCGAGCAAGGGCGGCGCGCTCTGGGAAAAACGCGGCAACCCGGCGCCGAACAAACCCGACACGGTGCGCATGAACGTCGCCGCCGGCCTGGCGGGCAACGGCGACTTGATCGTCCTCTGTTCCGGTTGGACGAATGAGAAGCAACCCGAGCGCCCCAAGCAAGCCGCCTTTCGCGACGGCATCCTCAACGTTCAGGTCTGTCGCTCCAGCGACGGCGGTCGCACCTGGACGCGCCGCGCGGAGTTTCCGGACAACAAGCCCGGCTGGTCGCCCTTTATTCCCTTTGGCGATATCGTGCCGGCGCCGGATGGCTCGGTGCGCGTTTCGTGCTACGCCGGCAAATTGAAGGAGCCGGCGAAGTCGTACAAGACCGCTGGCTGGGAATCCACCTACTTTCGAAGCGATGACGACGGTTGGACCTGGAAGAAGGTTTCCACCATCGGGCCGAAGCATAATGAGACAACGATCCTGCATCTGGACGGCCGGAGTTGGATGGCGGCCAATCGGATCGATGCCATGGAGCTGTATCGCTCCGACGACGACGGCGCGACCTGGCAAGGGCCGCAACGCGTGACCGGCCGCAATGAAATCAACGGCCACCTGCTTCGCCTGAAAGACGGACGCCTCTTGCTCAGCTACGGAAACCGAGTCGCCGTCGGTCAATGGGGCGTCCTGGCCAAATTCAGCGCGGACGAGGGGAAGACCTGGAGCAAACCCGTCCGGTTGATCCATTCACTCGAGCGCGACTGCGGCTATCCCAGCAGTGTGCAACGCGCCGACGGCAAGATCGTGACCGCCTACTACTCCAAGAGCGTCGCCGGCCATAATCGCTACCACATGGGCGTCGCCCTCTGGGAGGCGCCGGCCCAATAGCCTTGGGGAGACCTGGGGCCTGCGACGGAAGGAGCGCTCGAAGGCGTCCAGAATGAAGGGGACATTCTTGCAGGGCTTACGCATGAGCTTGCGAACTATCATACTTCTGCAAATACGGCGCTTGGGCCACGTCGACGCGAATTGGCTGACTAGGGTGGCGTCCGCGTCCCGCGGGCTGAAGTGGGCGTCTCGGCCGCTTCGGCCCAACCACCGGCGGGCGTCGCGCCCTTGCGATGGACCCAGACCTTGGCGCCGGCGTTAGACCGAGCCCGAGTGGCTCGATGTGGCCTTGAGTCGAACTCGTTTTTCAGACGAATCGCGCGAGGATCACCGGGAAGCGCCGCTCATTTCTTGCCGGCTGCTTTGCGGGGCTTGAAGTCCGAGGCTTCGCGTTGGGCCTGAGTGATTTGCTCCTGCGTCAGGCGCTTGTCGCTTTCCGTCAGGGCGCGGCGCAGCTCCTCGGCTCCTTCGTGGCCCTTGCTGGAGGCCAGGACCGCCCACTTGAGAGCCTGGACGAGATCGAGATTCGCGCCCTGTCCGTCGAAGTGCATCATGGCGACATTGAACTGCGCGTTGGGGTCGCCGGAGTCGGCGGCCCGGTAGTACCACGTGAAGGCTTCCTTGTAATTTTGCGGCACGCCGAGTCCCTTGTCGTAGAGCGTCCCGAGATTGAACTGCGCCCAGGGAAGATCCTGCTTGGCAGCTTCTGTATACCAATGAAGCGCGGAGGCGTAGTCCTGTATGCCGCCGCGGCCGTCCATGAACATGCCCGCGAGATTGGATTGGGCTTCGGCGGAACCGTTGAGGGCGGCCTTGAAATACCATTCGTAGGCCTGGCTGTCGTTCTGCTCCACGCCCTGACCCATGTCGTAGCAATAGCCGATGTAGTGCTGCGCCGCGGGATCGCCCGCCTTCGTCTTCTTCAGCATGCGCTCAAAGGTGGCGACTTCCTCTTCGCTTGGCGGTGTCGTCGCCTGGCTTGCCTGGTTTGTCGTCGCGACGTTTTTTTGCAGCGGAATGGCGTCCTTGGCATGTTCATCCGTTTCGGTAAGGCGCAGGACGATGCCTTTGATGACGGCGCGTTCGTAGAAGTCGGGAAAGTAGCTTTCGAGAATGAAAACCAGCGCTGCGAGAATGAAAATCCCCGTCAGGACGAACGACATGGTGCCGGTAAAAACGTAGTAGAAAATACTGGGTTTGACCTTCTGAGGCCGGCCGCAGCTGGGGCAGGCCTCAGCCAGTTTGCTGATCACCTTGTCGCAGTCCTTGCATTTCACGAGGGAATCGCCGGACTTCAAATCCTCGGGAGGAGCGGACAGCGTGGGCGCCGGCTCCGGTTTCGCCGGCGCGGTGACGACGTTGCCCGTGACCGGCGTTTGCTTGGCGGGCTGGACGGTAATCGTCTCCGCCGGCTCAAGCTCCGGCTCCAGGGCGTCGGGGTTTTCCCGGACGCCGAGGACGGTCTCAGTCTGGCAGTGGGGACAGGCGACCACGTGGGCGACATCCGATTCGGCGGCGTCAAATCGCTCTCCGCAATGTTCGCAAATATAAATCACCAGATCTTCCGGCATGGAGTCCGTATCGCCCTTCTCGTCATGAAAGGGATTACTCATCGGCGTTCAGGTTAGCAAATCGGTCAAGGGATGCTCTGTCATTTTTGACCTTTCTCGAGTTCCTCAAGAAGCTTTCGGCGCGTCTCGTTGGAGATGCGTCGCCAGATGCGCTTTTTCTCGCCCTTGACCTGTAGCCCGAGCAGGTTGCGCATGATCACGATGACGCGTTGGTCCGAGACTTTTCCCGCGGCGGCGGACTCGTTGTAGGAAAGCTTTAGCCGCTTGTCGGCGAGTGTCCATTTCCCAGCGAGGCGGGAGGTGAGCTTTCCTCCCGTGACGATCGTCTCGTCGAAGTCGCCGGACTTTTTGAAAGCGAATATCGTCATGGTCTCGGAAGCCGTGCGGGTCCAAGCCCCGGCCAGCGATCCGGCTTCGATCGGCAGCTGCTTGCCGTAGTCGTCGCGGGAGCGCGTCTCGATCTCCCCGATTTTCTGGTAGAACCATTTCCCGAGTTCCTTGACGCTCGCGGTTTGATCGTCGGTCAGCGCCGTCTTGCGTTGTTCGGCGTTCAGCTTTGGCAAAACTTTCCAGGCGTCGTCCTGTTTGATCAGCATGATGGGCATCAGGCTGGGCCGGACCTGCTGCGTTCGCCGAATTTGTTCGATGATAACGACCGCGCAATTCTCGGTCGCGCGCGCCTCGTGGACGATCGTTTCAACCTCTTGCTCGCGTAGTGATTTTGAATATTTCGCGAGGCCGTCGAGAATCTGGCCTGAAGGCACATTCTCGATGGTGGCGGTGAGTTTTACGGCAGCGTCGAGATCGCCGGTTCTCAGCGCGGACAGGTATTGGCGCACCACTGGCTGCGGTGATGCGACGGCGGGTCTTTCAGCCGCGGCGCCCGGAATCACGCTCGCTATGAGCGCCATTCCCGCGATCAGAAACAGGCCGCGGCGGAGTTTGGTTTCGAAAAATTTCATCTGAATCGCGTGTTCTGTGCGTCGATCGAATTCGACCGGACGATGAAGAAATCCCGCCGCCACATCAATCCAATTGATGGGCGTCGGCGTCGGGCGCCTCGGAGCCAAGAACCTTGCCGACCAGTCGTCCGCTGGTCAGCGCCCAGGCGATGTGCAGTCCGTGGCCCCAGAGAATCTGGCCGCCGAGGCCGTTTTGTCCGACTGCGTAGAGGCCGGGGATGTGCAGGCCGTGTTCGTCGAGGGCCTGGAGCCGCTCATCGATCGCGGCGCCGCCTTCGGTGGTCGTGAACCAGGCGCGCGCGGGACCGAGCAAAGCCCAGCGGTTGCCTTTCAATTCGTGCGCGTCGCCCGTTCGGCCGAAGGGATCGCCCGCCAGTCTGCGCACGCCGCGATTAAAATTTTTCACGGTCTCGTAGATTGCTTCGGAGGAGAGGCCGCGGCTCTCAGCGGCGACATCGATCGTGCTGGCGGAGATTGCGATGTCGGGGCGCAGCTTCAGGTAGTCCTTGACGTAGGCGTAGGCGATCTTTGGCGCGGTCGAGATGAAATTCGGCCATTTCGAATAGAGTTCCGCAAGTCGTTGATCGAGCAGGATGTAGGCCTGCTTGTCGGGCTGATGGGCCAGGGCGATCTCGCGATCGGGCCAGACTTTTTCGTCACAAAAACGTTGGCCGTGTTGGTTGATCAGGATGGCGCCATTGTCGAAGAGCGCATTCTCGGGATGCTGCCAGGTGACCAGCAGACGCTTGATGAGGGCGTGAATGATAAATTTCGGCGTGAAGGCCATCGCCTTGCCCATGAGTTTTGCGATCGGGCCGCTGGCGGGGAGGAGTTGGTGAAAGGTTTTTCCTGGCGGCGGAATGAACCTCAGCTCGGGGCCGTAGGTGACGTCCATGTTCAGGAGTTGAGCCCCGGCGGCCTGGGCCAGCAAATGCCCGTCGCCGCCAGCGTTCGGATTGATTCCCTCAATTCGGGCGAACTGCTCGCCTTTCATCCGGGCGATAATCTCGGGCGCGTTGGCATAGTCGCCGGCCGCCAACACGACGCCTCGCTTTGCGCGAAAGGAAATTGTCTTGCCGCCCTTGATGACCGCCTCGACGCCTTCCACGCGATCGACGGGTTGGTGCAGCGACTTGACTGCGGCCCGGCAGCGGATGGTCCCGCCGAGTTTGAGCAGTCGGGCCTGGAGCGTCGCGATGTAGGCCTTGGCGGCGGGAATGACGTTGTGCATCCGCGCGACGCGATTGGGCGGCTCGGGAGAAGGGCCGTAGAAGGAGAGGCCGAGATTGGAAAGCCAGTTCAGCGTTTCGGCGGTGTGACTGAGGAAAAAGCGGCGCAGCTCGGCGTTGTTGCGCGCCTCGATGTCGGCGGGCGCGAATTGCCCGGCGTCTTCGGCGTGAGCGTCGAGATCGTCGGCGATTCCAGCCGTGTTTTGCAGCGCAGTTTGGTTGGCGGTAAAAGAGCCGACCGCGATGCCTGTTGTGCCGCCGAGGGCGGGTTGTTTCTCCAGCAGAAGCACGTCGCAGCCATGTTCCGCCGCGCTGACCGCCGCCGCGAGGCCGCTGCCGCCGCCGCCCACGACTATGACGTCATAGACTGTTTGCATGCGGGGTGTTTACCGGGATGCGCTCCGGGGGGCGGAAGCTGTGGACGCAGGAAGTCCGCAGGATTTTGGAAAGAAAGGCCTCAAATTTCTCGAATGAAAAATCGCGGCCGACGGTGAGCAGCGTTTGGAAAAAGGCACGAACGAAACCGCAGAGAACAGTCGCTGAATCTGGAGTGAATTTTTGTCTGACATTGGACGGGCGCGCCTGCGGAGTTGCCAGAGGGGATCATTCTACAACCGTTGGAATTAGGCAATCCAGTTTCATGTGGATTGGGACATCGCGGACGGCATCCCTCTCAAAAGCGGAGACAGACGCCGTCCTCGGTGTCCCATTTCATTTGTTCGGGCTTCGGATTTCCCTCGTTATTCGCCTCCCGATTCCCCTTGATCGAATCGGCCAATCCTTATTGTATCCACGATTACTGACTGGAACCGGATCATGCTGACTTTCGCCACCGGCAAATTTCGACATTGCGACGGCCTTTCTCGGCGCAGCTTTCTGAAAGCGGGCGCATTGGGAATCGGCGGGCTGAGCTTTGCCGATCTCCTGCGCGCGGAGGCGACCGCCGGCGTCGGCTCCTCCAACAAGGCGATCATCAACGTGCATCTCGACGGCGGCCCGCCGCAGATGGACATGATCGATCCCAAGCCCGATGCGCCAATCGAGTATCGCGGCGAGTTCAAGCCGATCCGCACCGCGATCCCCGGTCTGCATCTCACCGAGCTCATGCCGCGCATGGCCAAAGCCGCCGGGAAGTTCGCCTTTCTTCGTTCGCTTCAGGGCTCCGCCGGCCGGCACGACGCCTTTCAATGTCAGAGCGGCTACAGCTTCAAGGAGCTCCAATCCATCGGCGGCCGGCCCGCCATGGGCTGCGTGCTTTCCAAATTGCTGGCAACGCCGAAAGACACCGCGCCGACCTTTGTGGATATCATGCAGGGTCGCGGCCTCGTGCGGAACAGCACGCGCCCCGGCTTCCTCGGCCCGGCCTACAAACCCTTTCGTCCGGACATCTCGCATATGTTCCATCGCGAGCTGGAGAAAGGCATGCAGGGCGAACTTTCCAGGCTTGGCCCCGGCCACACGATCAATCTCGGTCTGATCGAGGGCCTCACCGCGGGTCGGATGGGCGATCGCGTCGCGTTGTTGAAAAACATGGATCGCATTCGCCGCGACATCGACGCCTCCGGTCAGATGTCCGCGCTCGATGAATTTACCCAGCAGGCGGTGAACATCCTGACCTCGGGAAAGTTCGCCGAGGCGATGGATCTGGAGAAAGAGGATCCCAAAATGCTCGAGCGCTACACGCCGCGCGTGCCGAATCCGGATCCGAAGAATTTCACCATGGAAGGCGCCATGGCCGGGCGAAAGTTGCTGCTCGCCCGACGGCTCGTCGAAGCCGGCGTGCGCTGCGTCAGCGTTTCGATCAGCGACTTCGACACGCACTCCGACAATTTCAATCGCATGCGCACCATCGGTCCGCTCGTCGATCACGCGCTGACGACGCTGGTGGAGGACCTCGAAGAGCGGGGCATGCTGGACGACGTGTCGATCGTGGCGTGGGGAGAATTTGGCCGCACGCCGAAGATCAACGCCAAGGCCGGCCGCGATCACTGGCCGCGCGTTGGCATGGGCATCATGGCGGGCGGCGGCATCAAGACAGGTCAGGTCATCGGCTCCACCGACCGCACCGCGTCAGATGTCACGTCGCGCCCGATTCAGTATCAGGACGTCATCGCCACGCTCTATCACAACCTCGGCCTCGACGCCCGCGCGATCACCGTCCAGGACACGACCGGACGCCCCCAATACCTGGTCGACCACGGAGCCCCGATCAAGGAGCTGGTTTAGGTTTCGATAAGGTTCGAAGTTCAACCTCTCCGCAGCAGCCGACGTGAGAAGGCTCATTTCTTCAAAAAGGATCAATCCCAGTTTGAGCCTCCTTACGTCGGCTGCTGCGTTGGGGATCATCAAGGAATCCCATGCCATCCCACTTTGAATCCGCGCCGATGCAAACTGCTTGCCCGTCTGACCGATGACGAGTTGTCGGCGTTCATGCGCTTTGCCGACTTCAAGGGCGTTTCGCCAGTTTTTGAGATCTGCAAAACGGGCGAATGGGGCGACAGCCTATTTATCCTGCTGACGGGCGAAGGCTTTGCGATCTATTCGGCTTCGACTTCGTTGGTCAGTTGGCCGATTTTCTCGATGTCGATGGTGACAACGTCGCCGGGTTTGAGCCAGCGTTGCGGCTTGGCGGCCATGCCGACGCCGTGCGGTGTGCCAGTCAGGATGATCGTTCCGGGGAGCAGGGTGGTGCTGCCGCTGAGAAATTCGATCAAGGTCGGCACGTCGAAGATCATGTCGTTCGTGTTCCAGTCCTGAACTGCGTCGCCGTTGAGCAGTGTGCGAATCTTAAGCTCATTCGGATTGCCGACTTCGTCGGCTGTGACGATCGCCGGGCCGAGCGGGCAGAAGGTGTCGAAGGTCTTGCCGCGCGACCACTGGCTGCCGCCTTTTTTGATTTGCCAGTCGCGGGCGCTGACGTCGTTGGCGCAAGTGTAGCCGAGCACGTAGTCCAGCGCGTTTTCCTTGGAGACATTCTTGCACTCCTTGCCGATGACGACGGCCAGTTCGCACTCGTAGTCCACCTCGTCGCTCTTCAGATGCGTTGGCAGCACGATCGGTCCGCCGGGACGCTGCAGGGCATTCGGCGCCTTGAAGAACAGGATGGGATACTCGGGCTCGGCCATTCCGCTCTCGGCGGCGTGATGTCGGTAGTTTAGCCCGATGCAGAGAATCACGCGCGGATCGATCGGCGCGAGGATGGTGTCAGGCGTTACGGCCGTTTCCGTGACGGAGTATTCGCCCAGAATGTCGCCGTCAATCGCGCGAAAGGTTCCGTCCGTCTGTTCCGCCGCGTAACTCGTGGCGCCGTCGTTCTGTTGGTATCGAATGATTCTCATGATTTTAAAAAATGGAGGGGCATCAAAGCGCTTCCGGGCAAAGGGATCAATCGCGCAATGCGCTGGAGGAATTCGCGCGTAGCGCAGGCATCCTGCCTGCTTTCGGCCTGACGAAGGGGCGCACGACACGTTTCGAAATGACGGGTTCCGTCGCGCCGGCTTGCCAGGCGTCCTCATATTTCGTAATTCGTGCATCCTGCCGGAGGCAGACAGGATGTCTGCGTTACGTGCGGGAGGCGCCGCTTACTTGAGCGGACGCAAGCGGATGTTTCGATAGGCCACGGGGCCGTGGTCGCCCTGGAGCATGAGGGGGCCGGTTGCCTTCTCGTCATTGAACATGCCGCCGCGCGTCGGGCCGGTGAGTTTGACGTTCTCGTGAATCACGGTGCCGTTGTGGATGACTTTCACGAACTCGGCCCTCTGGGTTTTCTTGCCGTCCTTGTCGAAGCGCGGAGCCCGGAAGATCACGTCGAAGCTTTGCCATTCGCCCGCCTTCCGGCTGGCGTTGACGCGCGCAGTGTGGCCTTCGTAGCCCTCCTTGCCCTTGCCGCGTTTCGGATCCCAACGCTGGTAGATCGCGCCGCAGTCATGCACGGCGATGTGATCCTTGCCAAAGCTGTCGAATACCTGGATCTCATACCGCCCCATGAAATAGATTCCGGAGTTCGATTTCTCCGCGACGAGAAATTCGATGTGGGCCTCCACGTCGCCGTGCTCCGCCTTTGACACGAGGTTCTTCGTTTTGCCGGTCGGGCCATTGACGATGACGCCGCCCTTGCCTTTCATCGGGCGTAGGAGCCGGGGATTATCCCGGGCCAATCCGGCGGCGAGGACGTCTTTCCAATCCGCCGTTCCCTCGGCTTTGGGATCGGCGAGCCTCCAGTTCTTCAGTCCGCCCATTGCCGTCAGTTCCCGCGAGTTGGAGTCCTTCTTGTCGGCGGCCGAGGCGGCGGTTACGGCGAAGCAGACGGCGGCGGCGATGATCAGGGACGGTGTGGAGAAGCGGGCGGTCGATTTCATTGCGGCATTTTGTTTCGTGAACGCGTCGCGTCAACTCAGATCAATCATGCGATTGAAAACGACGCCGTCGATCAGCGCATCATGGACCCAACACCTTCGGCGTTGAAGAGAATGTTTGACGAGATACCCAGGGTTGAAGGACGGAATCCCGTTGGGATTCAAAACCGGCTGATGGGTCATGAACTGAGACCCGTTCGGCACAGAACCATGCCGCAACCAAACATTGGCCTTTGTTCGTATTTGAGTTATTGGTTTCAGGGTTAAGACAAATCCCATTGAGACGCTTTATGAAAAAATTCTTTGAATTGTCGATGATTGCCTGCCTCACCGTCGCCTTGACGACATCGGGCCTGGCTGAGGAAACTCCAGAAGCCAGCGAGCAGACTCGCCGCGTCGCCGCAAAACAAAAACTTCAGGCTCAGCCCGACGTCGCGCTGCTTTACGTGAAGGGACTGTGCTGCGCCTCCTGCGCCATCGGCATTCGCAAGAAGGTGGCCAAGCTGGATTTCGTCGATAAGAAGCAGTTCAAAAAAGGAGTCGAGCTCGACGCCAAGACCCAGCTGGTCACCATCGGGCTGCGCAAGGGCAAGACCGTTGACAACAAGGCGCTGGCGAAGGCGATCGAAGACGCGGGCTACGATCCCGTTCATCTCTATGCATTGACGGGCGATGCGGTGACGACGAAGCCGTTCGCGGCCAAGGGCTACAAGTAGGCCTCGATGTCCCTTCTTAAATCGTTCCGGCTGTTCACGCTGCTTCTAGTCCTGGCCGTTCCAAGTTCTCGCGGAGAACAACCCATTTTCAACGAGATGCCCCGTTGGGACGGCGGGTGGGGCTTTCAGTTCATTCAGGAATACCGACACGAGCGGGACCTGCTTTCGGGCAATACGGTTGTGGGCCCCGGCTTTTCGGAGGACATTCATTTGCTTCATCTCGAGGGCGTTTACACCTGGGACAAATCCATTCGGCTGACATTTAAGCTGCCCTATGTCCTGGACGCCCGACGGGAATTGCTCGGCATAGGCGGGAGCAAGTTCGTGCAGCATGACGAAGGATTTGGCGATGCGACGGTGGCGTTGCCGCTTAAACGTTATTTCAACCTGGATGGCCGCAGCGGCAGTTGGACCCTGGCGCCGCAACTTGGCATCCCATTCGCTAGGGACGACGCCTACGCGGTCTACGATCATCAGTGGGGCAATGGCCTTTCGCTCGGATACGAAACCGAAACCTATCGCTTCAAATTCGGCGTTGGCGCCACCGGCTGGGTTTTCTATGGCGACGACGAGGCCGAACTGACCGGGAATATCGAGGTGGGCTACAATCTCCGCGGCCTCGGCTCCAACGGTCACATCAAGTGGTCGAATCGTTTTCACTACGAGGACGACGGCGCCTTCACGATCTCCACGGGCCCCGTGCTCTACTGGCGCTTCACGGACACGATCCACGGACAGATCGATTGGCTCCACGATTTGTCCGATCGCCAGGGTCTGCTCGATCATGGCAATGGCAACGCCGTTCGCGTCGGGGTTGGATTCGTCTTTTGAGGAAAGGCCCATGAACCTCGGCCTGTCGTTCGAGCGCATCGCGCGCCCGGATTCTGATCATCGGCCCGACGCCCGGAATGCGCGCCGTTGTGGCATCCGGAGATCCTCGGAGAAATGAAGGACGTTCGTCTCACGCTACTGATCGGGCAGTATTCGCAGCGGCGCTATCTGGGGGACAAATCCAAGTCCGCGCTCTCGGAAACAGTGAAGGATTTCCGCGACCATTTGCCTGAGTTCCTTCCGATGCCGCATCCTTCGCCTCGTAATCGACTGTGGCTAAGGCGCAATCCGTGGTTTGAAGAGGAGGTCGTGCCCGAGTTGCGCGCGCATGTGCGGGAGGGCGTTAGGCTCTCCCGGTCGTTAATCCGCGGAGGGGAACTGTTCTTGCGGTAAATGGTATGTCGTCGCGTTGTTCCCCTTTTGGCAGGGGATATTTCACCCCGCCGAGGGAGGAGGAATTAAGGGGGGGTGGAATCGGGGTGGATTCGTTCGGAATTTCCATTGATGCTCTTCGCACGGGCCAGTCTGATTAATATTGCCGCAGCATTTGATCGTGCGTCGCGTGGGAGCCATCCGTTATGTTCGCTCCATGAAATATCTTTCACGCCGTATCGCGCTTTCCGCTCTGCTCGCGTTGCTCTCCTTCGTTCCCGCTTCGCTGCACGCCGCCGACGATTCCAAATCCCGGTCGCAGCCGAACGTCGTGGTCTTCCTCGTCGACGACATGGGCGTAATGGACACCTCCGTTCCCTTTCTCACCGACAAGGCCGGCAAACCCAAACGCTACCCGCTCAATGATCACTATCGCACACCGAACATGGAGCGACTGGCGGCCCGCGGCATTCGCTTCAATAACTTTTGCGCCATGAGCGTCTGCTCGCCGACGCGCATCTCGATCCTGACCGGTCAGAATGCCGCCCGGCATCGCGCGACCAACTGGATCAATCCCGAACGCAACAACGCGGGCCCCGGTGGTCCTCCGGAATGGAACTGGGAAGGACTCAAGAAAGGCGACGTCACTCTGCCTCGTCTGCTGCAGGCGAATGGCTTTCGCACGATCCACGTCGGCAAGGCTCATTTAGGCGCGCGCGCCTTCGAAGGCTCTGAACCGCTCAATCTCGGCTTCGATGTCAATGTCGCGGGCGCGTCGTTTGGGGCTCCGGGCAGCTACTACGCCGAGAAAAACTACGGCAAGGGCACTCGGCGCAAACACCACGCCGTCCCGCATCTGGAGAAATACCATGGCTCGAAGACCTTCCTCACCGAGGCGTTGACAATCGAGGCCAAGGCGCGCGTCAGCGACGCAGTGAAGGCCAAGAAGCCCTTCTTCCTGCATTTCGCGCATTACGCCGTGCATGGGCCGTTTGAATCCGATCCGCGGTATGCGGCGAATTACACCGACTCGGGAAAACCCAAGAACGCCCAGGCCTTCGCCACTCTCATCGAGGGTATGGACAAGTCGCTCGGCGATGTGCTCGATCACCTTGATGCGTTGGGCGTCGCAGAAAATACGGTCATCTTTTTTCTCGGCGACAACGGCTCCGACGGGCCGCTCGGCCATCAGCATGCGGTCGCTTGCGCGGCGCCGCTGCGAGGCAAGAAAGGCTCGCATTACGAAGGCGGCATGCGCGTGCCCTTCATCGCAGCCTGGGCGAAGCCGAATCCGAAGAACGCCCATCAAAAGCGGTTGCCAATCGAGATCGGTACGATCCAGTCCCAGCAAGCCGCAGTCTACGATTTGATGCCGACGATCCTCGGGCTCACCGGCGTCAAGACGCCGGCCAAGCACGCCGTCGATGGCGCGCCGTTGGACAAATTGCTCACGGGTAAGGCCGATGGAAGCCGCAAGGAAACGTTCCTCATGCACTACCCGCACAAGCCGCATCGCAGCCATCACTTCACCTCCTACCGCGATGGCGAGTGGAAAGTGATCTACCACTATTTTCCCTCGAAGGAATCGGAAGGCTCCCACTATCAGCTCTACCATCTGGCCGAAGATCCCTTCGAGCAGAAGAACATCGCCGCTTCCGAACCCAAACACCTGCGCCGCCTGATGAAAAATCTGAGCGCGGAGATGAAGCGGCAGAAAGCGCTCTATCCGGTGGATCCGGAAAGCGGCAAGCCCCAGAAGCCGAAGCTGCCTTGAGCGACAAGCGCGCGATTAGGATATGAAGTTGGTGGGGAAGGCGGGGCTCGAACCTGCAACTTGCCGCTTATCTGGCGCTACGGAGTATAAACCCGCTGCTCTGCCAATCGAGCTACATCCCCGGTCAATGCGATGATTCGGGGGATGCGTATTCGATGGTCGAGCGGTTGGCTTCTCATGGCGGCGCAACGTGGCGCCGACGCCTTGATGTGTCCAACGATCGACTCCTGCTTTTCTGAATAATCAAGTTGCCATTCGGTGAGTGTCGTTCTCAATGGTAGATCATGAATCGAAGACAATTTATCGCGACGGCGGGCGGCGGCATTCTCGGGGCTGGGGTTTCGGGATCTCTTGCAGCCATTGGCGGACCGGCGACAGAAAAACGATTTCTGCTTTCCGAGCAAGGCTGCGGTCGTGCGACGGGTTACGCCGAGGCGAACAAGATTGTGACCGTTGGCGATCGGACGCACGTTGCCTGGTTGGATTCTCCGGCGGAGGGGTTTCGCGTTTGCGTCCGAACATTGAATCGCAAGACAGGCGAGTGGTCGCCGACCTACACCGTCGGTGAAGCGCATGACAATCATGGGGGCCCGGCGCTGACGGTCGACCGCGAGGGCTATTTGCATATCGTCTACTTCCCGCATCATCATCCGTTTCGCCATCGTCGATCGAAGCGGCCGAACGACGCCTCGGAATGGGGGGAGGTAGTTCAGTTCGGGGAAAAGCTGACGTATCCCACGCTGGTTTGCGGGCCCGACAACACGCTCTATTTCACGGCGCGGCGCAGCTTCAAGGAGAAGCCGTGGGAGGTGGAGCTGTGGACGAAGAAACCGGGGAAGGCTTGGATGCGGAGCGGAGCGATTCTGCGTTCGCGGCACAAGGGTTACGCACATTTCCAGGAATCGCTTGCCTGGGGGCCGGATCACAGGACGCTGCATCTGTGCTGCCGTTTTCATGAGAACTCGGACAAGAACGCCTACGGCCGACTCCAGACTGTCGCCTACATGAAGAGCGCCGATTTCGGAAAAACTTGGCGGCGTAGCGATGGCACGGAGATTCAAACGCCGGCCTCGGCGGATGATATCGAGTTCCTGACGAAGGGCGGAGTGGATCGCGAAGTTGGCCTGCGCGCGGGCTGCATGGCGGTCGACCCGAAGACGGGCTTGCCGCATCTGGTTTACAGCGTCACGGAGAATGGCAAAGGCCGCGTGATCCTGGCGACGTCGGATGGCAAGGGCGATTGGACGCGCGTTGATCTTTCGTTGCAGTTGCCGTCGAAGCTGCGCGACAAGGATTTGATCATGGCGGGCGGGTTGAGCTTCAACTCGGCGGGGGAACTCCATGGCGCGGCGCAGATTCAGAAGGCGAAAGAGGGCGAATCGACCTGGGGGAATCCTAGCAATGAATCGGTGAGATTTGTTCGAGACGCGCGAAGTGGCTCATTCAAGTTCAGCTTCGCGAGCGAGCCCGATCCGGAAAGATCGCAATGGCTGCCCAACATCGAGCGCGCTACGGGTTTTAATAAAGTTCCGGATCGGCCCGGCATCATCTACACCTCGGGATCGCCGGGCGGAAAGAACACGGAGCTGTTGAGTAACCGGGTTTACTGGGCGGGTTGATGAGCGGAATAGCGGAAGCGATCCAAAGTCGGTGGGGCGAGAGTCCCCGCGAGCCCACTTTAGTATTCCGAAGGAATTACAGAACTTCCCGTCCATCCACAGCTTCGAATGAAACCAGAAGCCCTGAAAGCGATCCTGCGTCGCTGTAATCCCTGCAGGATACTGATTAGGGCTCGCGGGGACTCTCGGCCCCACCGACTCTACAATTCCTTTGGATCTTGAACGCGCCTGCCCGGTATCGGTATTCGAGTTGGATTGAAGCCGCTGGCGGAATTCGCCGCGGCCCTGATTACGCTTTGGGGGCGTTCTCAATCGCGGAGTTGATCGCCGCCAGCAGGTTCTTTGGCTCGTCGGTTCCGATGCGGGTCTTGCGGCCATTCTTGTGAAGCAGTTCGACGGCGTCGAAGCCGGAAACGTTGTAGAGCCAGCCGCCGCTGATTTTCTTGATTCCCCAGCCGTGGTACCAATGGTTCTTCACCGCGCGCGCGGATTCGATATCGGACAGGGGGATCTTCTTTCGAATCAGTCCCGGTCCGAACGCGAATGACACGCCATCCCTGGAAACGCGTAAGGTGAGCGAGTGGAAGAGAACCAGGGAAATCGCCAGAATCACGGGCGCGACGAGCAATCCAATGCCGGCATGGGATTCATTGCCGATAGTGAGGACCACGGCTCCGATGGCTCCGATGACGACCGCGAATCCGCCCAGCAGGATGCGCAAGAGAACGCCGGGCTGAGTGTGTTCGTAGTTCTTTATGTCTTGGTGTGTGGTTCGCGTTTTGTGCCAGGCGCTACGCGAGGATGTCGTTCACGACATTGCCGAAAACATCCGTGAGGCGAAAGGCCCGGCCAGCGTGATCGAAGGTCAGGCGTTCGTGGTCGAGACCGAGCAGGTGGAGAATGGTTGCGTGGAAATCGTGCACGTGCACGGGATCCTTCGCGATGGTCAGGCCGAACTCGTCGGTGGCGCCGTGGACGTGACCGGCCTTGACGCCACCGCCGGCCAGCCAGCAGGTGAACGATTTTGCGTGGTGGTTGCGCCCGCCGCTTCCGCCGTAGGCCGTGCGGCCGAATTCCGTCGCGCCGATCACGAGCGTGTCTTCCAGCATGCCGCGCTCTTTCAAGTCCTTGATCAATGCGGCGATGGGTTGATCGACTTTCTTCGCGAGCGGGCCGTTCCCCTTGATGTTGCTGTGGCGATCCCAGTTTCCGCTGGATCCGGTGTCGACGAGCTCAATGAAGCGCACGCCGCTTTCGGCCATGCGTCGGGCGACGAGGGTCTGCCAGCCAAAGCTGCGATTGTCGCCGCGTTTGGCGCCGTAGAGTGCGAGGGTCTTGTCGCTCTCGTCCTTGAGATCGAAAAGGTCGGGCGCCAGGCGCTGGAGGTTGGCGGCAGTCTCAAAGCTGAGCATGCGCGCCGCCAGTTCGCTGTCGCCGCGTGAATTCAGGTGGCGCTGGTTGATCTGCTTCAGCATCGCCAGCTCGGCCTGTTGCAGATTCAGAGGATTGTCCTTCTGCGGATTCAAATGGGGGATCGGCTCTTCTCCCGGTCGCAGTCGCACGCCCTGATGATAGGCGGGCAGGAAGTTGGAATCCCAGACCTGCGCGCCTGCGTAGGGCTTGCGCTCGGCAAAGACGACATGCGAAGGGAGGTTCGTGTTCTCCGAGCCGAGGCCAAAGCTGGTCCAGGCGCCCATGCCGGGCCGTGCGGCTCCGCCGGAACCTGTGTGCATGTGCAGGGTCGCCTCAAAGTGATCGCCATGATCGCCATGCATCGAACGAATCAGGCACAGCTCGTCAGCAACGGTCGCGACGTGTGGAAACAGGTCGGTGATCTCGATGCCGCTTTGGCCATGCGGCTTGTGCGCCCAATGCGAGCCGACGTATTTCTGTTTGGAGCTGGCTTTGCCATAGGCCTGGCCGTTGCGCCTGGTGAGCTCGGGCTTGGGATCGAAGGAGTCGACGTGCGACATGCCGCCCGTGAGGAAGAACATGATCACGCGTTTGGCGCGCGGCGCGAAGTGAGGCGCGCGAGCGGCGAGCGGATGCGGCTCGGCTGCCGGTGAGGCCAAGGCGGGCAGCAGTCGGCCGGTCAGGCCGTAGCCCGCGCAGGCGCCGCCCATTGCAAGAGAGCCCTTCAACATTGAGCGGCGGGTGATGTTTTTTTTCATGGCGGATTCAGAAATGGGACACTGCGGACGGCGTCCGTCTCTGTCGTTGAGAGGGACGCCGTCCTCGGTGTCCCTTCCTAAAGGAATTGGCGATCAATTGATTGGAATACACGCTAATCCACATAGATGAACTCATTGCTTGAGAGGAGGATGCGGCAAAGGCTGGCCCAGGCTCTCGTCTCACGATCTTCGGGCTTCTCGGACACGGGCAACTTCTTCGCATAGTTGGCGACGTATTCCGCGAGCGAGCGTGTTTCTTCGGCGCTTGGCTTGCGGGCGAAGGCGATTTCAAAACCCAGTTCGATGCGTTTGGCTGGATCCTTCGAGTGCATTGCCAACTGGCCAGCGAGAGCCCTCGAGCAATCACGAATGAAATCGCTGTTCATCCAATACAACGATTGCAACGGCACAGTGGACACGGCTCGGTTGGCGGTGCATTCGTTGGGGTCTGGCCCATTGAATGTCTCCATGTACGGGTGTTTGCCCAGCCGACGCGAAGGCAGATAGACCGTGCGGTATTCGTGGTCGTAGTCTTTGCGAAAGGGGTTGTGCTGGGTGTAGGGATACTCGTCCTTTGAGTTTGGCTTCGGAAAGGGATGCGCGCCGGGGCTGCCGTTCTTGAGGCGGCCGCTGACAAAGAGCGTCGCGTCGCGCATGGGCTCGGATTCGAGGCGGCGGCGAGGATAGCGTCCGAGCAAATCGTTGGTCGGATCGTTGGCGTCGGCGGCTTTCGAGATGTCGCTTGATTGGCGCCAGGTTTGCGAGAGCAGGATGCGCTTGTGCATGCTCTTGAACGACCAGCCGTCCTGTACGAATCGATCGGCCAGCCAGTCAAGCAATCCGGGATGGGTCGGGTCCTCGCCCTGTTTGCCAAACATGCTCGAGCTTTTCACGAGTCCGCGGCCGAAGTGGTATTGCCAGATGCGATTGGCGATGACGCGCGTGGTTAGGGGGTTTTTCGGCGAGGAGATCCATTCGGCGAGCTGAAGCCGGCCGGACTCGCCTTCGGGGATTTTGGCTTCGGACTTGTCGATGATGTCCAGAAAGCCGCGCGGCGCGTTTTCTCCCCGGCTGCCCGGGTTGCCGCTTTGGTGCATGCGGGTGTCGCCGATCTTCTTTTTATCCGTCTTGTCGAACACCGCGTAGGCGAGGCCGCCGCCGGGCAGTTTGGTGAAGTTCTTTCGCTGGCGTCCGGACTCCGTTCCGGCGTGCGGGTATTGCGTGCTCTCGAAGTAGCCATAAAGCCCGTAGTAATCCTCCATGGAAATGGGATCGAACTTGTGATCGTGGCAGCGCGCGCAGCCGATGGTCATACCGAGCATGCCCTTGGAAATCGTGGACACCGTATTCTCGATGACGAGATGCATGTCGCGGTACTCGCCATTGTTGAAGCGGCGCGTGAGCCCGATGAAACTGGTGGCGATGATGCGTTCGCGCGCGCGATTCTCCGGCTCGCGTTTGGCCAGCAGGTCGCCGGCGATCTGTTCGATGATGAGCTGATCGTAGGGCAGATCCTGATTGAACGAATCGATGATGTAATCCCGGTAAAGGTGCGCCTCTGGAACGGGAGCGTCGGCGCCGTCGCCCGAAGTGTCGGCGTAGCGCGCGAGGTCGAGCCAATGCCGGCCCCAACGCTCGCCGTAGTGCTCCGAAGCGAGGAGTTTATCGACGACTTTTTCGAATGCGCTGGGTGACTTGTCGGAGAGGAAGGCGTCGATCTTGTCGGGCGTCGGGGGAAGTCCAATGAGATCAAAATAGGCCCGGCGGATCAGCGTCCGTTTGTCGGCCGGTGGATTGGGTTTCAGGCCAGCGTCCTTCAACTTCGCGACGATGAATCGATCGATCTCGTTCTGCGCCCAGCCGGATTTGTCTACGGGAGGGAGGGTCGGTGTGACCGGGGTGAAGGCCCAGTGGGGTTCTTCGGCGGCGAGCGGGCCTGAGCCGCCAAGGAGCGCCGCGAGCATCAGCGGCAGCCCGCGCGCGCGGCGGGCGTTCTTCCCATTGGATCGAGGATTCGAAAACGACATGTATACGATAGTCTTTGTCGACGTATCGCAGGAACGCAATGTTCAAGATGAGACGAATTTTGGCGAAACAGCCGCAAACGGAAGCTGGCGCCATGACAGGTAGTAGCGCGGTAGGGATCGCGTTCCACCGCGTCCGATGTATTTTGTGGGGAACAAAAGTTGTGAAAGGCCAGGGCACGCCCATGAGTGTTAACGCTTCGCGTTGCCACAAGACGTTTTGAACAGGAGCAAGCAGGAGAGAACAGAGATCGGCTTCCTCGGAGCTGAGCTTTGCCCATGAGGTTCAAAACGGTCGCATTCGTATCCCAACGGGATTCCGCCTCAAAGCCCGGGGTTGGGAGGAACGACCTACCCCGGGAACAAAGACCAAACGGCATCTTCAACGCCAAAGGTGTTGCGCCGATTGTCGGCGTTTATGGGCGCAACCCCGTTGGGGTTGATTCGAAATGGGGCGTGTGACCCAGGGTAGGCCGACCGCTGTCGCGGAAGGCCAACGCCGGGCTGTAGGACGTAATCCCGTTGGGATAAAGCAAAACGCGGCTTGATTCTGAATTGGCTTGGGTTAGCGGTATGAGTATCGTCAAGAGATGGCGAGCGAATCGGATGACCTCATGTCTTGAGAAGCTATGACTACCACGCTTTTTCTTCTATATGGTCCGCCGGGCTGTGGGAAAACCACCGCCATTATCCACCTTGCTCTCAACTATCCTGAATGTGTTGCGATCGATCTGGAATCCCTTCCCAATGACACCTCTTTTCGCAAATCATTCTTGAGTTCCATGAACAAATACCCTCTTCCCGAATACGTTTTCATCGGAGCAGCCGAGGTGCATCCCAATTTTTTTCCCGAAGGCTCAAAGGTAGTCGCACTTTACCACAATGACCGAGAGGAATACCGGGCAAGAGTGGAACGTCGAAACGCCCAGCGCACCGACAAGCGCGACCAAGACGAAATGAACCAGTATGACAACATTGGTAAGCACCTTTCTCGAAACGAACCATTCCTCACTGTTGATCCCGCCAAATTCGAGGGTGATTTCGATGGGATGGCGCGTCACATTTTCACTGAGACGGCCGGAGTGCGCGACTTGTAAGCGCACCCTCGCGGGTGACCCTTCGGGCCGCAAATAAAGCCGGCGAATACATAGGGCTGAAGCCCTATGCTTTGCGCGGTTGGGCTTTCAGCCCAGACATCTCATTCGTGACCCGGTTGATTAATTGAAAGGAATTGCTCGCCGACGGAGAGTCAGCTCGGGATTTGATTTCTGCGACGCCCTTCGGGGTTGAGGCGTTTTGCTGGCATGTTCCGGGGGTGGCGAGGACTTACCGCCCGGCTACTTGAGCTGAAAACGCTTCGCGTTTGATTCTGACTGGGCTCAGGGGCGAACAAGGAGGGGCGGGATTTCTGCCGCCCTGCATGCGGAGCAGGCACACAGCCTCCAGGCGCATACATCAGGTTGAGATTCTATTTCTGGCGGGACGGCGAGGTTTGATTTTGACCCCTGCGGGGCCACGGCGGCAGGAATGCCGCCGCTCCTTGGTTTGGCGTTTTAGGCCAGCAATTCCCTGATGGGCTCCATCGCGGGATCCGCCATGGGGAATTTGCGGCCGCCGATGTTGAATTGGCGATTTGATCTCAGGCCGAGGGCGCGCAGGTAGGTGTGGAAGAGATGGCCGGCGTCGACTTCGCGTTCGGAGACCGCGGTGCCGTTCTTGTTCGTGGCGCCGATGATCGCGCCGGGTTGGATGCCGGCGCCGCCGAGGCAGATGGACCAGGCCTTGCCCCAGTGATCGCGGCCGTAGCGTTCGTTGATCTTCGGGGTGCGGCCAAATTCCGAGAGCACGACTACGAGGGTGCTCTCCATCATGCCGCGATCTGCGAGGTCCGCGATCAGCGTGGCAAAGGGCTTGTCGAACTCGCCGAGTTGCTCGAAGTGGAAATTGAAATTCTCGTTGTGGGTGTCGTAGTTCGAGTGGCGGATCTTGACGTAGTTGATGCCGCTTTCCGCGAGGCGGCGGGCCATCAGGCAATGCCGGCCAAAGTCGTGACTGCCATAGCGCTCCTGATCCTTTTTCGATTCCTTTGATAGATCAAAAATTTCGCGGCGGGCCATCAGTTCGGCGGCCTGTTCGTAGCTTTGCATGTAGGCGTCGGTCTGGGCGGTGCGGCGCCGGTTGAGGAAGCGTTCGTTGGCCCGTTGGCGAAGCAGGTTTCGCTGCGCGTCGGCTTCGTCGGTGATCGAGCTGGGGCGTTCGGAATTGGCGGGAGCCTTGCCGCCGCCGATGGAAATGCTGCCGTATTTCGGCCCGAGGTAGGCGGAGTCGGCCGAGCGGGCGCCGCTGCCGCTGGCGTAGACCTTGACGTGGCCGGGCAGGGAATTGGAGCCGTCGTCGAGGCCCTTGGCGACCACCGCGCCGAGTTCGGGATAGGCGCCGGCGGGGGTCTTCTTGTAGCCGGTCAGCATCTTGTGGCGGCCTCTGCTGTGGTCGGTCTCTTTGATATTGATGCTGCGCACGAGCGAGAGGTGGTGCATCTGCTTGGCCGTGTGCGGAAGCAATTCGCTGATGTGAATGCCGGGGACGCTGGTGGGAATCGCGCGAAAGGGTCCGCCGGTGTCCGTGCCCGGTTTGGGATCCCAGCTTTCGAGCTGGCTCAGGCCGCCGTGCAGGTCGACGACGATCATGCGTTTCTGGTCGCGCGCGAGTTCTTTGGCGACGGCGGGGCTGGTGAAGGCGCCGAGACCTCCCATGGCGGCGCCGGTTCCGGCCGCCAGGGTTCCCAGGAAGCTCCGTCGAGCCATGGCGTGCTCGTCGGATCCGCAGGCGTAGTCACATTTCATAATTCGTATTCGGTTAAAACGACTTTACTGGTTTATCGATCAATGGCGCTGGCGTATGGACGGTCAATGCCGAAAGCGAAATTCGATTGAGGTCAGCAGGCCCCAGGCAAGCTCCTGGGCTGCGGTTTTTCGGTCGGCGCCGCGGGCGGCGAGATCGCGTTTGACGTCTTCGATTTCCACGGCGTCGGGTCTGCGTGTCAGGACGCTGAGATAGAGCTCTTCGGCGAATGCCTCCGGCTTTTCAAGTTTTGAAAGGCGCTCGGTGAGGTTGCTGCCGGAAGGATTCAACCAGCCGCGCACATTGCCGCCATTGGCAAAGAACAGGGCCTGATCGGGCGTCGCGAAGAAGGCGTTCTGGGGCGAGCCCGCCGCGCTGCCAAAGAGGGAGATGAAATTGGTCTCCTGGCTCTTGAGTTTTCCGTAAACGTATTTCTCCACGAACTTATCGCGTTCTGTTGCGCGGGCCGGGACGGCTTTCGCGCCCTTCTTCAGCGGGTTCTTCTTCTCAAATTCAGCGACGCCAGCCCGGGTGTGTTTTTGTGCTTCGCCGGTCGCCAGCAACATGCTCCAGCAAAGTTGCTCGGGCGTCAGCGGGGTCAAACCTCCGACCGCGAAGCGCTTGCTCCAGGTTTCGGTCAGCTCGGTGAACAGGGCGTCCGTCTTGCCTTCCTGCTCGGTTGCCGCTCGTTGGGAGGCGGCCAGTTCGTCGGCGAGCTTCGAGCTGTGCGCTTCAGCTTTGGCTAGGGCGATCGTGTTTTCGCGGGTTTGCGATTTGAGCGACACAAGTTGTTTGGCGGAGGCGAGAAATGTTTGGCGCGCTCCATCCTGGTTTGCCTTCGCGGTTTTCAAATCCGTTTCACGGCGAGACTTGTCCTTGAGCAGGTCGTCGGCGGATGGCCCTTTTTTAGTGGGCTCGCCAAGGTCCGATTTGCCCAAGGTCTTGTTCAGGTCGGCAAGAGCGAGGGTCGCCTCGGCAGTTGCGCGTCCGGCGGTCTCGTGTTTCAGGAGAATTTGATTTACGCCGGTCTGGGTGGCGGCCAGCTCGACGCGCGACGCGGAGGCTTGGGCCAATCGCTTCTCGCGCTGTGATTTGCTCTCCCGGTCGGCGGCCTCAGCCTTGGCCGAAGCCGTGCGTGCGGTTCCGAGTTCCTGCTCGCTCTTGGCGAACTCGACCAAAGCGGTGGCGGAGTCGAGGCGCTGCTTCGTGTGGCTTGCGGCGAGTTTGGCGTTGGCGCGGCGGAGATTGTCGGCGTTGTATTTGGCCTGAAGCGGGGCCAGCTTCGCGATCGCCGCATTCTCCCGTTTGCTTTTCTCCTTCACGTCTGCTGTCGCCTTAGTCAGCGTCTTTTCAAGCTCCGCGAGTTTCGCTTCCCGAGGCTCCAGTCCCTTCTTCAGCTTTGCGACCTCGGCCTCCAGTTTCTTCCGGCGATCTGCGAATACGGCGGCGGCCTTCGCGAGTTCCTTGTCGTCCTTTAATTCCGCCGCCGCCAAAGCCGTAGACTTCGAGGCCTCGGCGAGGGAGTTCAAGGCCTTGGTTTTCGGCGCCAATGGCTTGGCGGCCGCGTCCCGTTTCTTTTTCTCGGCGTCGCGGGCCTTTCGCGCGGCGGCGATCGACTTGTTGGTCCTGGCCATTTCCTCCTTGGCTGTCTTCAGCTCGGTCTGCTGTTTGAGGATGACCTCCTTCAACGTCTCAAATGCCTTGCCGGCTTCCGCGGCTTTCGCGGCAAGGCGCGCATGCTCCGACTCCATCGGCAGGAGTTTCTTTGAAGCCAACTGGGCCGGCGTCGCGAACGACTTGGGCATGTCAAAGCCTCTTTGATAGGTTTTCGAAAGCGCTAACTCCCGCAGAAACGCGCGCATGTCGAAATTCATCGCGGCGATTTCATCGGCCAACAAATCAAGCAGGAGTGGGTGGGTGGGCGGATTGTCGGAGTGAAGGACATCGACTGGTTCGACAATGCCCGCGCCCATCATGTGCGCCCAAAGTCGGTTGGCGATGTTCCGTCGGAATTGAAGGTTCTCTCCGGTCGCAATGTGTTTCGCCAATTGCGCGCGTCGCGCGTAGGTGGGAATGGGGCGCAATTTCTTGTTCTTCTTGTCCGGCTTGACCTGGTACTCCTGGCCTGCTTTTACGACGGGTTCGGTGATTTCCTTGTCACCGGGCAGGCGCGGTTTGGATTGGCCCTCAGCCTGGGTAAACACGGACTTGAAACTCACTTCGCCGGTGGGTTTCTCGGCCACCACGCCGGGTTTCTTGGCGTCCGGGCGGAAGAGGTAGGTGCGATTGAGAAAGGCGTAGATGCCGTAGTAGTCGCGCTGTGTGTAGTCGTCGATGCGCGGGTGGTCGTGGCATTGCGCGCATTGCATATCCATGCCGAAGAACATGCGGCCGATGTCGCGCGTGAGGGCGTTGGGTTCGGCCTCGCGGGCGAGCAGGAACTTGGCGGGGCCGTTCTTTTTTGCGTCCTCTCCCTCGGCGCTGAGGATGGCTCGGACCAGCTCGGTGTAGGGCGCGTTGGTTTCGAACTGTGAAAAAAGAAAATCGGTCCAGGCGTCGGACTTCACGTGCGGGTCGGAGCGGCGCTCGATCAGCGTCACGTTGAAGGTGATCGCCATGTGGCGGATGTGCTCGCGGCTGGCGAGCAACCGGTCCACCAGTTTCGCGCGCTTGTCCGGGCTGGCGTCCGTGAGAAAGGCGCGGGCGGCGTCGGGGGCAGGAATGCGACCGGTGAGGTCGAGACAGGCCCGTCGAAGAAACGTGGCGTCGTCGGTCAGCGCCGGCGGGGCCTCCACGCGGGAAGCGGCGAGGGTTTCGTCGATGCGCTGGTGGAGCGGGGCGGCGGCCCACGCGGCGAAGGAAGAAACGAGAAGCGATAAGGAGAGCGCGAAAACGGGAAATCCCGATCGCGAGCTACAACAGCGCTTTTGAAGCTGAGACTTCATCAGGTTTTGCGTGATCGGGCGGAGCGGAAAGCTGGCGGCCCGGCGCAATACGGATCAACGATTGGCATCCTAGGGGATCAGGCCAACCTGTCAACCATGTGACGGGTGTGTTGAGCGACATGGATTGGCGGTAAGATGATACATTTTTGCGCCGCTCCGCGCTTGTCAGTCTTCTTGAGGACAATGGTTTGACGAATTTGCCCCGTTCGATTGGACAAACCCTTCCGGCTCAGTCAAATTGGGTATCTACAGGAAACGTGACCCGAGATGAACCTGACCATGCCCAAGAGTATTTTTGAGTCCAAAGAATGGAAAGAATCCGACGCCAAGATTCCAATTGCTCTTGGTCACAGCCTATTTGGTCAGGCGATTATTGCGGATCTGACGGAACAGCGGCACGTGGCAATCGCGGGGTCCACCGGTTCGGGCAAGACCGTTTGCGTCGATCTCATTATCGCCTCATTGCTGGAGCGCTTTGACGCCGATTCTCTGGAGATGCTCCTGATCGATCCCACGGTGGATGCCATGAAGCTTTATGAGAATCTGCCGCATCTTGCCGCTCCGGTTCTGACGCATCCAATCAAGGCCGTGGATGCCCTACGCGCCGTGGTCGGTGAAATGGAACGCCGGCATCAGATTTTTGCCCATGAAGGAGTTCGCAACCTTGACGAATTCAACGCCCGCACGCGGGATAAATCGTCGACGCCAGTGAAAGTGGTCGAGCGACCCGAGTCCAAGCCGGACAAAGCGCTCGAAATTCCGCTCAAGATGGCGCGCCTTGTGATCATCGTCAGTGAACTTGCCGATCTGATGCACATGAAACGCAATGACACGGAAACGGCGATCGCGCGCATTACGCAAATGAGCTCGGCCGCCGGCATTCACTGCATTGTGTCGACGCAACGTCCCTCGGGAAAGATTCTCACTGGGCTGATCAAGGCAAACATCCCGGCGCGAATTGCTTTTCAAGTGGCTGCTTGGCGGGATTCGAAAGTAATACTTGGGGTCGCCGGCGCCGAGAAGCTGAAGGGCAAGGGCGATATGCTGTATCTGGCGAGGGATGCGGCGGTCCCGTTTTCAGCGCAAGGCGCCATGGTTCCCGATGAGGAGCTGCTGAGTCGGGTCGCGGCGGCTGAAAAGAAGGGAAGGCCGAAGTATGAAGCGAGGATTTTTGCGACGTCGGAGGAAATGAAATTTGTGAAGGAAAAGGAGGTGGAATTGATCGAACAGGCGATCACGCTCACGCTGAAGGCACGCAAGGCCAGCGCCTCATTGCTCCAACGCCGTCTTAAGCTCAGCTTTACTCGCGCGTCGCGGTTGATGGATCAGATGGAGCTAAAGGGAATTATCGGGCCGAAGAACGGACCCGCGCCACGCGAGATCCTGGTCGATCCTGACGCACCGCCATCGTGCTTGGTTCGATTCCCTCAAGAGAATTGACTGCCTTGAACACGATTGTCGTCGCAACGCGTCGCCAATGACGGCGCAGACCGGCGGGCCGTCTCTGTGTTCGGCCTTATGTCCGAGGACAAGAATCTCCGATCTGATGTGTCGATATCCATGGATTTTATTGGGTGAGTGTTCGTTGCGACCACCCCATTCTCGTGGCAGACTTCCGCAACGAAGTTTGGAGATCCTCCAAGGTTCGGGCGGATTTGTCATGAGGATGCTTCACCAGCCGAACTTTTTGCCCGCCTTTTGATTGCAGAGCGAAATATTGCACAAAAAAGGGCGCTTGTTCTCGATTGAATCAAATCCGCCTGCGCCGCAGTATCCCCACTCTGATGCGAAGATTGATTACTATTCTCCTTGTTGCCGCGGCGGCCTTTTCATGCGCGAGCCTCACCGTAGCCGCGGAGGCCAAGCTCGATTTCGGTTCCGTCACTGAGAAGCACGTCATGATCCCGATGCGGGATGGCAAGCGGCTTTCCTCATACATTTACACGCCCAATGGCGATGGTCCCTGGCCGGTGATCATGGAACAGCGCTACGCGAGTTTTCGGGGGGCGTCGACCCGGCAACGCGCCGCGCGCACGGCGGAACGGGGTTATGTCGTGGCTCTGGTCAACTTCCGTGGCACGCAGCTTTCGGAGGGGCATTACGTCGGCTATCGCGCACTGCAGTGGGGCGAGCTGCGGGATGGCTACGACGCCTGCGAATGGCTGGGGAAACAGAAGTGGAGTACGGGCAAGGTCGGGACGCGCGGCGGCTCGCAGGGCGGCTACGCGCAGAATTATCTGGCAGTGACTCAACCGCCGTCGCTGGTCTGCCAATACATGACTGATACCGGGGTGAGTCTTTTTCAGGAGGGGTATCGCATCGGCGGGGCCACTCGTCCGGTGCGTTTCAAGGGCATGGCTCGCGTCTGTCGAGATCCCGCCGACAACGACGCGTTGCTTAAGGAGTGGTTCGCCCATCCGAATTACGACGATTACTGGCGGGCCGAGGATTGCTCATTGCATTTCGACAAGATGAACGTGCCCTGCTTCACGCTGGGGAGTTGGTTCGATTTCATGAACCAGGGATCGATCGCGAGTTTTGTGGGGCGGCAGCATAAGGGCGGCCCGAAATCGCGCGGCAATCAATGGCTGTTGATCGGGCCCTGGCTGCACGGCGGTTCGAAAGGGGCGAAGATCGCGGAAATGCAGTTTCCGGAGAACGCTGCCTTCTCGATGGAGGAGCACATGATTCGGTGGTTTGATTTCTGGCTGAAAAGCAAGGCCAACGGCATCGATAAGGATCCGCAGGTTCGCTATTACCACATGGGCGCCGAGGGGGGCGTCGAGTCCGGCGGGAACAACTGGAAGAGCGCAATCGACTGGCCGGTGAATGATCGTCTTGAGCCGCTCTACCTTGGCGCCGGAGGGGGCCTCTCGGAGAAGCAGTCGACGACCCGGGATTCTCGCACGTCCTATACCAGCGATCCTTTTCATCCAATGGAGATTCCGGGGCGGTCCTTCCCTGGGGCGCGCGACGCCCGTAAGTTCGAGGAGCAGGCTGAGGTTCGGACTTTTACGACTGAGCCATTAACCGAGGCCGTTGAATGGACGGGCAGGGTTCAGGCGGAGTTGTTTGTTTCCTCCACCGCGCGCGATACGGATTTCATCGTGCGCGTCAGCGATGTTTATCCGGACGGTCGATCGATGTTGCTGATCGATTATCCCTGGCGAATGCGTTACCGAAACGGATTCGAAAGCGAGGAGTTGATGAAGCCGGGCAAGGTCTACAAATTGAAGTTTCCGGTGGGCTGGATTTCACAGGTGTTTGAAAAGGGGCATCGCATCCGGGTGACGATTTCCAGCACGGGAGCGCCGTTCTATGAGCCGAACCCGCAGACCGGCAAGCCGTTGACGATCGAGTTTCCCAAGGACGCGGTCGTCGCGGTGAACTCAGTGCATCATTCGGACAAACACGCTTCGCGAATTTTGGCGCCGGTGATGAAGTAAGGCGCCTTTCCTTCAGATTTTTGAACACAGATGAACACAGATGAACACAGATGTTTCGGACAACGCCTGACGGCGTTGGTTTCCTCCTGTTCAAATCATATCTGTGTTCATCTGTGTCCATCTGTGGTTAGAGAGTTTGTGGGAGTGTTTCGCCGATGGTCGGCTGTGTTTCTTGCCGTCGTGTTTGGTTGTGTCGGTGTCCAGGCCGGGGATGCATCCGCGGGGCATTGGTCGTTTCAGCCCCTTGTCCGTCCGTCGGTTCCGGTGAATGCGGCCGTCGATTGGGCGGCGAATCCCATTGATCAATTTGTGTTGGCTCGGCTGGAGGCGGCGGGCTTGTCGCCGTCGAGGGAGGCGAGTCGCGCCACGTTGATCCGGCGGCTGTATCTGGATCTGCTTGGGTTGCCTCCGTCGCCTGAGCAAGTCGCTTCGTTTGTCAGTGACGATTCCCCGGGCGCTTATCGGGCGTTGGTCGATCGACTGTTGGCGTCCCCGCATTTTGGTGAACGTTGGGGCCGCCATTGGCTGGATCTCGCGCGCTATGCGGACAGCGATGGCTACCTCGGCGACACGCTGCGCGATTACGCCTGGGTTTATCGGGACTGGGTGATCGATGCCATCAACGCCGACATGCCATTCGATCGGTTCACTGTCGATCAGATCGCCGGCGATCTGGCGCCGGACGCGACGCTCGAGCAGCGCATCGCCGCGGGATTTCATCGCAACACACTGAAGAACACCGAGGCCGGCGCGGATCGGGAATTGAATCGCACGCGCGAGGCGATCGATCGCGTGAGCGTCACCGGAACGGTTTGGCTGGGGCTGACCGTTGGCTGTGCCGAGTGCCACGACCACAAACACGATCCCATTTCGCAGGCGGAATTCTACGGATTGTATTCCTTTTTCAACAACACGGAGGAGACGAATATTCCCGCGCCGCGCCCGCTCGAACTGGCGCGCTACAACGCAGATTTGAAGGAATGGGAGACAACCTATGACCGCCTGGCCAAATCGGTGGCCGCCTTCGAGCGCGACAAGCTCGCCGCGCGTCAGGCGAGATGGGAAACCGCGACGAAGCCCTCGGACGTCGCGTGGACGATCATGAAACCAGACAAGGCTGAATCGGGCGACGCCGCCACGATGAAGATCCAGGCGGACGGTTCGGTGATCGCGAGCGGCAAACTCGGCGAAACAGCGACCGTCACCTTGCAGGTGTCCAACGCGGCGCCGGCCACGGTCAGCGCGATCCGCGTGGAGGTCTTTGGCGGCTATGGAGATGGCAAGGCAACGGGCCTGCCAGTCGGCCGCGGGGGCGGCGGGCAGTTTATCATGTCGAGTCTCGCGTTTGCCGTGGAGCCTCCGGGAAGCAAGGGCGTCGGACAGCCATTGGCGTCGGCGAAGTCGACCGGCGGCGCGAGCGTGGAACTCGCGTTGAACACCTCGTCGAACGAGGGCTGGCACGTTGCCTCGCGGCCGAATCAGTATCACAGCGCGGTGTTTCAGCTTGGGAGGCCGGCGGAGATTCCGAAGGGCAGCCGACTGGTGTTTGCCATGCGTCACAAGCTGGGAAAGAAGAACACCCTGCGACATTTCCGAATCTCGGTCGTGAACGATCCTGCCGCGAAGCCCACCTTTGCGCCGATCGAGATCGAGACGAGTCTGAAACTGGAGCCGGCGAAACGAACGAAGGAACAGGCCAGAAAGTTGAGCGCATTTTATCGGCCGTTGGATTCGGAGTGGAGACGGCTGCGTTTGCCGATGGAAAGCCATTCGAAAAAGAAGCCGGTTTATCCTCGGACGAAGGCGCAGACCCTGACCGAGCGACGCAAAGATCGGCGCGAAACATACATTCACATCCGCGGCGATTATGCGCGCAAAGGCGAGGTCGTCCAGGCCGGCGCGCCCGAAATTCTTCACCCGCTGAAGCGAAGCAGAGACGACGCGGATCGGCGCGACCTCGCGCATTGGCTGGTGGATGAGCGCAATCCGCTAACCGCGCGAGTGACGGTGAATCGGATCTGGCAGCGACTGTTTGGCGTCGGGCTGGTGGCGAGCTCCGACGATTTTGGGACCAAGGGCGATCCGCCTTCGCATCCATTGGCGCTGGATTGGATGGCGTCGGAGTTGAAGGCGCAAGGCTGGAGCCGCAAAGCAATCATTCGCCAGATTGTTCTCTCGTCGGTCTATCGCCAGGGGTCGGCGGTCCGCCCTGAGTTGGCCGATTATGCGACTGGCAATCGTTTGCTTTGGCGGCAGAACAGTTTTCGACTGAACGCCGAGACGATCCGCAACGCGCACCTGGCGGCGTGCGGATTGCTGGATCCGCGCATTGGCGGTCCGGGCATCCGACCGCCCCTGCCGGCCTTCGTGACTGAGGTCGGCCGCAGCGTGAAGTGGCCGGTCAGCGTGGGCGGCGATCGGTATCGCCGGGGGCTGTATATTTTCTTCAAGCGCACGGTGCCGTATCCGATGTTGATCGCCTTCGACGCGCCGGATTCGAGCGCCAGCTGCAGCCGGCGCGAGCGTTCGAATTCGCCCTTGCAGGCGTTGACGTTGATGAACGATCCCGTCTTTTTCGAATGCGCCGAGACACTCGGCGCCGAGATGCGGGGGCGGCATGGCTCGGATGGAGAAGCGGCGATTCGCGAGATGTTTGCTCGTTGTCTGGGACGTGAGCCTCAGCCGCGGGAAACGGAATTTTTGAACGGCGCGTTGAGCGATCTGAGCGCGATGAAGGCGGGGAAGTCAAAGGACTCGGGGACTGACCCCATAACTGCGGTCGCGCGCATCATCATGAATCTGGATGAATTTATTACGCGAGATTGAGAAACCACGAATGGACACGAATAAACACGAATGGAAGGGGGACGCGCTGCTGAGCGTCCTCGGCGCGTCGCAGGTTGTCAGAGTGTTCGCGGCGCCGGGTGGCAAGCCGGCGCCCGGACGCGCGGCAGCGCATCCCTACCGCGCCCATCGACATTGAACGACGTCATGAACATCAATCCCGACGACCTCAACCGCCGACGTTTCCTGTCCTCGGGCGCCAATGGCCTGGGGACGCTGGCCCTCGCGTCGTTGCTCAAGAAGGACGGGCTGCTTGCGGGTGAGGCGGATCTTACCGCGGCGCCGGTCGGACGGCCGCACTTCGCGCCCAAGGCGAAGAACTGCATCTACTTTTTCATGGAGGGCGGGCCCAGTCACATGGACCTGTTTGATCCCAAGCCGAAGCTCAACGAGCTCGACGGCCAGCCATTGCCCGACTCGATGCTCAAGGCGGTGAAGTTCGCCTTCATTCAGAAGGAAAGCGCGCGCCTCATGGGCACGCCGCGCACGTTCAAGAAATATGGCCAGTGCGGCATGGATATTTCCGACCTGCTGCCGCACTTGACCGAATGCGTCGACGATATCGCCTTCGTGCGTTCGATGCACACGGATCAGTTCAATCATCTGCCGGGACAGTTGAAGATGCTGACCGGTTCGCCCTTTCGCGGGTGGCCGACGCTGGGTTCGTGGCTGAACTACGGACTCGGCAGCGAGACCCAAAATCTTCCCGCCTACGTCGCGATGGTGACGCTCGGGCGCGGGTTGCCCGGCGGAGCGGCCAGTTGGTCGAGCGGATTTCTGCCGTCAAATTATTCGGGATCACTGTTTCGCAATCACGGCAGTCCTGTGCTGAACCTCGCCAATCCGCCGGGCGTCAGCGACGCGATGCAGGAGCGCAGCCTGCGGGCGGTGAATGATCTGAATCAGCTGCGTCTCGATCAGGTCGGGCACTCGGAGGTCGCCAGCCGGATCAAGGCCTACGAGCTCGCCTTTCGCATGCAGTCGGCCGCGCCCGAGCTGCTCGATCTCTCGGGGGAATCAAAGGCGACCCTCGACGCCTACGGCTTGAGTCGCGAAGAAGTCACCGCTGCAGGCAAGCCTGGCGGACCGGGTTTCTTCGGTTCCTTCGCGCGCAACTGCCTGCTCGCCCGCCGCATGATCGAGCGCGGCGTTCGCTTCGTGAATTTGTTCTTCTCCACCTGGGATCATCACAGTTACCTCAACAGCGGGCTCGCCTACAATTGCAAGGTCTCCGACCAACCCGTGGCGGCCCTGTTGAAGGACCTCAAGGCGCGAGGCCTGCTGGATGAAACGCTCGTCGTCTGGGGCGGGGAGTTTGGCCGCACGCCGCTGGGCGAGAACCGGGTCAATTTCAAGACCATCACCGGCCGCGATCACCATCCCTACGGCTTCACCAAATGGATGGCCGGCGGGGGCGTCAAGGGCGGTCAGGTGATTGGCGCGACGGATGAGATCGGCTGGAGCGCGACCGAGGAGCCGGTGCATGTGCACGATCTCCACGCGAGCATCCTCCACCTCTTCGGCCTCGATCACGAGAAGCTCACGTATCGTTTCCAGGGCCGCGATTTCCGGCTCACCGACGTGCATGGCAACGTGGTGGAGAAATTGGTTGGATAAGGCCGCGCAATTGGTTGTATCAAAAGTCAAGAACTGACCCCGATATGCTCGCCGCGTTGGCTTAGATTCAAGAAGCTCCGTTTTCTCTGGAAGAACAAAACAGCGCTTCCTCAAGCTGATCTGCTGATCACCGATCCAACCCAGTTCGTTTGCGGCCTGGAGCCGCAGTCGGACTAGTTCACCTTGATCAGTTCGATCTCGAAGATCAGCGTGGCGGCGGGTGGGATGCTGGGCGGAGCGCCGCGGGCGCCATAGGCGAGTATGCTGGGGATGAAGAGCTTCCATTTCGCGCCCTCTTTCATCAGCTGAAGGGCCTCCGTCCAGCCTCCGATCACGCCGCCCACGGGAAATGTCGCGGGCTCGCCGCCGACGGAGCTGTCGAATTCCGTGCCGTCGATCAGAGTGCCGGTGTAGTGCGTGGTCACCTCGTCGGTGGCGGTTGGGGTCTTGCCTGTGCCGGCCTTGATGACCCTATATTGCAGGCCGCTTTCGGTGACGATGACGCCGGGCTTTGACTTGTTGGCTTCCAGGAACGCGGCTCCATCTGTGGGCGCGTCCGTCGGATTCTGTGCGGCGGGGCTATTTGCGCGGCCGGTAGCGGGCTGATCCTTTGGCGCACAGCCGGCGAAGTGAACGAGGCCGATGGCGACCGTGGCGGCGCGGATAATCGTTTTCTTGAAATTCATGCGGGGAATCTACCGGACTGGGAATCCGTTGCAATCAGCGAAATTCCAGGAACGCGTGGTCGTAGTTGGGCGCTCCGGCGACCCCGTGACTGTGGGGCCGCCGGATGATGAATGCTAAGACTTGAGTTGCTGGAGGATCTTGATGGCTTCGGGCTCTTTGTAGTGCCGTTTGAGGCCGACTTCGGACAGCATCCTGGCCGGCACTCGGGTCACAAACTCAGGGAAGCTGCGTTCGGCGCCTTTGCGTATTTGATTTTGCCCGCTCTTGGATTCCCAGAATTCCACCTGCACGCTGGCCAGGGCGATGCCGGCCTCTTCCGGGCTGAGGTTTTCCTTTTTGGCCATGAGCCAGACCAGTTCCTTGTCGCCGGGCAGGGCGACGGGAAAGGGGACGTGCTTGAGCTTGATCTCC
>JBLHKZ010000001.1:0-58938 GCA_047618185.1 Limisphaerales bacterium | reverse complement strand
GGATGAAGATGACGTTGGGTTTCTTGGCGGCGACCGCGGCGGCGGCGCAGATGAAAAGGAGCCAGACGGTCAGGCAGAACGAGAGGGCGCGGGACAATTTCATGGTCCGTGTTTAGCGGCTTTTGCGAGGAATGGCAATTGCGGCGGGATGGGCGATTTTGCCGAGTAGGGTTCCGGAGCGCGGCTGTGTCGTCCCGACCAGCCGCAGCAACCTCCGAATGACCGGGCGACTCATTTCGCCGAACGGGCTCGTCCGTGCTATGCCTCTGCGGCTGGTCGGGACGACACAGCCGCGCTCCGATTGCGGAAGCGTCCGTCCTCGGTGTCCCAAGCGATCACTTGATCAGCGCCTTGGCTTCGTCGATCGCGAGCTTTGCGCCGATGATATCGTTCCAGCCCGGGTGGTTGGGATCGATTCCCGCAAAGGCCTCTTCCGCCTGACTCAACAACTGACGGGCCCGTGCGGCCTTGCCCTGTTTGAATTCGGTCATGGCGGCGAAGGCCAGCGCCGGCGTGCGTTGCGTTGCGTGCTTGCTCTTGAGCGGTTTGGCCAGCCAGCGAAGCACATTGGAATGTTTGCCGAGTCGATACTCGATCATGCCGCGCGTCAGGGTGTACCAGGCGTTGTTTGGAACCTCCTCTGTGGAAAAGCGGGAGGCTTCAAGCGCCTGCTTCAGCAACTCGGGATCGTTGGCTCCGGGCTTCAGGACGTACGCCTTGGCCGGACGGGATCCTTCCGCCGGAGACTTAGGGTCGGAGAATTTTTCAAAGAAGGCCCGGCAATGCTTCTCGTGAGCTTCGTGATTTCCGGTTGCGGCATAGAGCGTGGCCAGCCAAAGCCCGCGGCCGGACTCGAAAGCGACTGGCTGCTTGTCCAGAAAGTCCTGAAGCAGGCGGGCTGACTTCGCCCATTGACGATTGCGCGCCAAGGCGACGGCTTCCGCAATCGAGGCGTTGAAATCGACCACTCTCGCGTTGCGGAATCGGATGGCGCCGCGATTGGATTGGAACATGATCTTTCCCGATTTTGGCGTGGGAAATTGGCCGCGGACCGCTTCCTGGCCGTTGACCTTGATTTGAAAATCGCCCTGGTCGTTGAGGACTTCCATGGTGTTCCACTCGCCGACCGGTTTCTCTGCAGATTGCGTCAGTTGCGGTTTAATCGCGCTCTGTTTCTTGACTTCGCCATTGACCGTGATCTGCTTGCGCCCGCCGCCGATCAGGAAGAGCTCGCCGCTAAGTCCTCTATCAGGGCCGAGGAGGTTGCACTCGAGGGAAACGAACCGGTTCATGGGGCCAGTGGTATTGACGAAAATCCCGCTGTCGCGTTTTCCGTCGTCGGTGTCCCAGCGATATTCCACCTTGAGGAGGTAGTTGGTGAAGGAGCGGCGCGTGACAGTGAGTCCGGGTTCCGTTCCGGAAACGAGGAGTTCGCCATCCGTGAGCGAGAAAACTTGATTGGGATCCCGTTCGACTTTGCGCGGGCCCGTCAAAACCCGAAAATTTGAAAGGTCGCTCGCCGGAAGCAGATCGACGATGGGCGTCGCAACAATGGGATTGGTCGTGGCCGTCGGCGCCGGGGCGGCCGGCTTGGATTCGGATAGGGCGGCTCGATCCGCAGGTCGGTATTTCAGCTCACTGACTTCGAATCGATAGGCACGGTTGGGTCGAAACTGTAGACCGATGGCATCCCCGCGCGATCCGCCTTTCGGGTCATCGTCGGTAAGATCGTTTGCAAGAACGCCGTTCAAAAACAGCTGCACGTGATTACCGACCGAGACGATACGGACATCATTCCATGCGGGCGGTTTGCGAAAGACCTTTTGCGGCAGAAAAGGTTTTCCCAGCGGAACGGATTTCATCTTGCCGTTTGCCTGAATTGTGACCCGGTTGCTACGGGGATACATGCGCCCGCGTTTCCCATCATGAATGTGGCCGAAGAGCTTTCCCTTTTTGACCCCGCCCTGCTTGCCGTAGAGATTTGCCGTGTCCAACTCCGCCTGATAGCCGGGCAGGTTCGGCGTGTCGGAGACGGGTCGCTCCACGCGGAAACAGAATCCGGCGTCCTGGGGCTCGGTCGCGTGAATGCGGTATTTCAGGGTGAGTTCAAAATCGCCTTTGATCGAACCGTTCCACACGAGGTAGTGAATTTTTGGAAGAGCGCCCCCGCCTTTGGATTCTGCGACGAAGGCTCCGTTTTCCGTCTTCCACCAATTGCCGGGATTGCTCCACTCGCTGAGATTGTCGGCCTTGATGTCGGTCCAACTCTTTTCAGCACCCCGCGCGAGATTCCCGGTGGCTTGGACGAACAATGCGATTGTGAATATGAATACGAAAATATAGCTCCCCTGTTTCCTCATTCGGCGAAGGCTATTTAGCGGAGGTTCGTGATGCAATACATCATTTCCGAGGTTTGTGTGCACGTCGCAAGCGCGCGGCGCCAATTCCTTGAAATGTCCGGCCTTCGCCGCTAAACACGATGCCCTCGGTTCGACGGACTTGCCGTCTACGATTGAACGCCGGACCGTGACGCGCCATCCAACCCAACCCAACGCACAAGCCGCCCATGAAAACGCCCTCCCTTCTCCGCGCCCTGTTGTTCCTGCTCCTGCTCCTGCTCTCGTTCGCCGCCTCGTCGTCGATCGCCCAGGACACGGGCAAACTGGCGATCGATTCACAGATCACCAGGAAGACCCTGCCCAATGGGCTGACCTACTACATCAGGAAAAACAAGAAGCCGGAGAACCGCGCGACCTTCCGGCTCGTGGTCAACGCCGGCTCCATCCTTGAGACTGAGAAAGAACAGGGCCTCGCGCATTTTCTGGAGCATATGGCCTTCAACGGGACGAAGAATTTCGCCAAGAGCGAGCTCGTGGATTTCCTTGAAGGCATCGGCATGAAATTCGGCGCGGACCTCAACGCCTACACCTCCTTTGATGAGACGGTCTACAAACTTGAAGTCCCCATGGATGACGAGGTCGTGTTGGACAAGACCTTTCAAGTGCTCGAAGACTGGGCGCACTTGATTGTGTTTGAGCCGGAGGAGATCGAGAAGGAGCGCGGCGTCGTGATTGAAGAATGGCGCACCCGCCGCAACGCGCAGGGGAGGCTTCAGGAGAAACAGCTGCCCGTGCTCCTCAACAATTCGCTCTATGCCGAGCGCTTGCCCATCGGAAAAACGAATGTGATTTCCTCAGTTCAACGCCAGACCTTCGTCGACTTTTATCGCCGCTGGTATCGGCCCGATCTCATGGCCGTCATCGCGGTGGGGGATTTCGACGTCGACGCCATCGAGGCGAAGATCGTGAAACATTTCGGCCACCTGAAAAATCCCGAGAACGCGCCGAAGCGGATCAAGCCGGACGTTCCCGATCACAAGGAGACGCTGTTCTCCATTGAGACCGATCCCGAGCTGCCCTACTCCATGGTGCAGATCGCCTGCAAACATCCCGTGTCTTCGCAGGACACCGCCGAGGACTATCGCCGCGGACTGGTCGAGCGGCTGTATTCCACGATGTTGAACCAGCGGCTTGGCGAGCGCGTGCAGGAGGCCAATCCGCCCTACCTGTTCGGCGCCATGCGTAAGAATCGCCTGGTGCGAGTGAAGGAAATGGCCGCGCAAATGGCGGTCGTGAAGGAAGGTGATTTTGCGAACGGACTCAAGGCGTTGCTGGTCGAAGCCCGGCGGGCTGAGGAGCACGGCTTCACGCCCACGGAACTCAATCGGGCCAAGGCGGATTTCCTTCGCGGCATGGAGAAGGCCTACGAAGAGCGCGACAAGACCGTCTCCTCGCGATACGCGGATGAGTACGTCCGAAATTTTCTACAGAACGAGCCGATCCCCGGCATCGAGGAGGAGCTGCGCATCACGCGCGAAGCTTTCGCAACCGTTAAACTGGAAGAGGTCAATCGCGCGGCCGATCGCTGGATCACGACCGAAAACCGCGTGGTCCTGTTCAGCGCGCCTGAGAAAACCGGACTGAAAGTCCCGACGCGCGAGGAAATCCTGAACGCCATCGCCAGCGCGGAAAAAGTCCCTGTGACCGCGTACGACGACGGCATGACCGACGCTCCGCTGATCTCCAGGGAGCCGAAGCCCGGCAAGGTTATTTCGGAAAAGCGCGATGAGAAGCTCGGCGTGACGGAGTGGAAACTTTCGAACGACATCACTGTTCTGCTCAAGCCGACGACCTTCAAGAACGACCAGATCCTGATGACGGCGTCCAGCCCGGGCGGCGACAGCCTGGTGTCGAACAAGGATTACTTGTCGGGGTCGATGGCGACGACGATTGCCGGTCAAAGCGGCCTCGGCTCATTCGATCTGATCCAGTTGCAGAAGAAGCTGGCGGGCAAGGTGGCCAGTGTAAGCCCGTCGATCGGCGGCATTTCCGAAGGTCTCGGAGGCTCCGCCTCGCCGCGCGATCTGGATACCTGGTTTCAGCTGATGCATCTACAATTTGGCGCGCCGCGTCAGGACGCCAAGGCGTTCAAGTCGTTGTTGGCGCAATATCGCGCCGTGCTTCGCAATCGCTCCACAGATCCGCAGTCGGTGTTCGGCGACGCTGTGGAAGAGGCGATGTATGGCGACCATCCACGGCATCAGCCGATGTCCGTGGAGCTGCTGGAAGAGCTCGATCACGCCACCGCCTTGCGCGTCTATCAGCAGCGCTTCGCCGACGCGAGTGATTTCACCTTTGTCTTCGTGGGCTCCTTCGAGCCGGAGGACCTCAAGCCCTATGTGGAGAAATATCTGGCCAGCCTTCCCGATCTGGATCGCGAGGAGAAGGGCCGACACACCGGTGACAATCGGCAAGCCGGCCGAGTTAGCGTCGAGGTCCGCAAAGGCCGCGAAGACAAGAGCTCGGTGCAGTTGACCTTTCATGGCGCCGCAAAATGGAGCATGAAAGACCGCTACGCCCTGCGTTGCGCGGTCGATGTGCTGCGGATCCAATTGCGCGAGGCCCTGCGCGAAGACAAGGGGGGCGTCTACGGCGTCGGTGTCTCGGGCGGGATGAGCCGCGAGCCGAAGGAGACCTTCTCCTGCAATATCTCCTTCACCTGTAGTCCGGCCAATGTGAACGATCTTATCAAGACCGCCTTGGCCGAGGCAAAGAAGCTGCAGCAGGAAGGCCCCAGCGAGGAGAATCTGGCCAAGATTCGCGAGACCCACCTGCGCACGCACGAGAAGGGCCTCAAGCAAAACGGATTCTGGCTGAGCAATCTTTCCTTTTACCGCCGTTGCGATCTTCCCTTCGCCGGCATCCTGGAGGGCCCGGAAAAGATCGAGGCAATGACGTCCAAGGAGATCCAGGGGGCCGCCAGGAAGTACTTTTCCCGGAAGAACATGCTGACTGCAAAGCTCTTTCCTGAGATCGAAAAACCGTCCGGAAAACCGGCGAAGTAGCGCCGTTAAAAGAAGAGGCGTCGTTTTCGATTGTTCCGACGGCCTGAACGGCGCTAGTGTCCCGGCTTTCCGATGAAACTAAATAGCCGAACCGCACCCTTCGAACGCCTGAGAAACGAATCCCGTTTCCTCGCGGCCCTCACCCTCACCTCAATTGCGCTGACCATTGGTTGCGGCGACAAACCAGAGCCCGCGCCCGCGCCAGAACCTGCCGCCAAAGCTCCGGTGGAAATAACGCCGCCAGCTTCGCCAGAGCCCGCGCCAAAACCCGCCGCCGTGGCCTCCAGTAAATTGAAGTCTGTCGAGGTCGCGGCCAAAGCTCCGGTGAAAACAACGCCGCCCGCTCCGCCAGTGGCCGCGCCAAAACCCGCCGCCGTGGCCTCCAGCAAAGGGAAGTCGGTCGAGGTCGCGGCCAAAGCTCCGGTGAAAACAACGCCGCCCGCTTCGCCAGTGGCCGCGCCAAAACCCGCCGCCGTGGCCTCCAGTAAATTGAAGTCGGTCGAGGTCGCGGCCAAAGCTCCGGTGAAAACAACGCCACCCGCTTCGCCCCCGACCAGCGCCAAGCCCGTCCAGTTGAACAGCACAATTCAAAAGGTCAGTTATGTCATTGGTCATAACATTGGCTCAAGCATTGCTAAAGACGCGCTCGGCCTCGACGAAACCGCGCTTACCGCCGCGATCAAGGGCGCTCTCGCGAAACAACCCTCCAAGGTGTCGCCGCAGGAGCAACAGGCTGCCATGACGGCCTTTCAGCAGCACATGATGGCCAAACGACAACCGGACGCGCCCGCCGCGTCGGCGATGTCAAAGGAGCAGACCAAAACGGTCAGCTCGGTCATCGGCAATAACATCGGCTCCGGCATCGTGCGCGACGGCATTGACGCCGACGCCAATATTTTTGTCGCGGCGCTTAAGGCAGGGCTGGCCAAGCAACCCTCCCAGATTTCGGAGGAGGACAGCAAATCGATCATGACCGCGTTTCAGGCGGAGGCGAAGGTCAAGAAGGAAGCCGAAGCCAAGTTGTTGGCCAAGGCTGGCGAGGATTTCCTGGAAGCCAACAAGAAGAAAAAGGGCGTCACCGTGACCAAGAGCGGCCTGCAGTACGAGGTCATCAAGTCCGGCAATGGCAAGACTCCGACGACCGCCGACAAGGTCACCACGCACTACACCGGGACCCTGGTGGACGGCACGAAGTTCGACAGCTCGGTCGATCGCGGAACGCCCGCCACTTTTCCCGTGACCGGCGTCATCAAGGGCTGGACCGAGGCCCTTCAATTGATGAAGGAAGGCGACAAGTGGAGACTCTTCATTCCCTACCAGCTGGCCTACGGCCCGCAGGGCCGGCCGGGTTCAATCCCGCCCGCCGCGATGCTGATCTTCGAGATCGAGCTGATCAAGGTGAACTAAGTTCCTCCCCAAATCTGACAAGAAAGCCGCGACGCAAGTCGCGGCTTTTTTTGGCGATAACTAGGTTGGAGCGCGCGAAATGCGCGCCCGGTCAACGCCCGGATGCCAGATGCTCGGCGAAGAATTCCAGCATGGTCTTTCGCGCCCTTTCGTTAACGACGCGGGTCACGTCAAGGGCGTGCGGCCATCCGTCCAGTCGGTCGTAGCGAAAGGGAATGCCCAACGCTTTCAGCCTCTCCGCCAGCAGATCCGCCTGCGCGATCGGCACGGTGTCGTCGATGGTTCCGTGAAAGATCAGCGTCGGCGGAGCGTTCCTTGAAAGGTGCGTCATCGGCGAAGCCAGACGATAAGCCTCCGGCGCTTCGGCGAAGGTTCGCCCGCCCAGAAAGTCCTTCACCAACGAACTTTCCACGCCAAATGGCGTTGTCAAATCCGCCGGTCCGTACAGATTCACCACCGCTTGGACCCGGCTGCTGACGCCGGCATGCCCGCCAGCTCCCTCGAGCTCGGCGACGTCGGACGAATAGCCGACCATCATCGACAGATGTCCGCCAGCCGACCCCCCCGCGACGGCGATTCGATCCGGATCCACGCCCAGTTTCGCGGCATTGGCGCGCATCCAGCGAACCGCGCACTTGGCGTCCTGGACCGCGGCGGGAAAGGGAGCTTCCCGAAGCAGCCGATAGCTGATTGTCGCGACGACGTAGCCGCGTTGCGCAAATTTCACTCCGTAGAAATGGTAGTCGCCGCGCTTGCCTCCGCGCCAGGCCCCGCCGTGAATGAAAATCAGCCCGGGCACGGGGTTCTCCGTCTTGAGGCTCGTTGGCGAATAGAGATCCAACTGAAGCGGGCGACCGCTGCCCCTGCCATACTCGACGCCGCGTTCGATCTGAACATCGGCGGGATCCGCAATCTTCACGTCGACGAGGGGAATTTGTTTCAGTCCCACGGCGAGCTTCGCGGTAAGCGTGTTCGGGAATCCGCGCGGGCCCGGGCCTTCGGTCGCGAGGGTGTCGAAATAACGGCTCACATCGCCTGCGGCGATGGCCTGTTTTCGGCGTTCGATCACCGCGTTGGGATTCGCGGGCGTGACGTTTGGATTCACAAAGTTTTCCAAATCCCGCAGGGCGATCACGCGAAAATGGTTCTTCGCCAGATAGGCCATGAATTCCTCAAAATCCTCTTTCTTCGTGTTGACCCAGGGATGCTGTTCGTCGGGAACGCCATGGAACTGCAACACCGCGATGCGTCCAAATTTCGCTTGGTCGACGCCCCGCTTGAAATCCGCAAACGTCCAGGCGGGCCGCGCGTCGGCCGCGCTGGGAACGCGCAGCGGATGGTCCGCGCCGGGCTCGAACGCAAAGCCGCGACCCAACGCGTAGTCATATTCCGGCGCTCCGCCGCGGCGCGCGAAACGAATGCCCGCCTTTTTCAAGATCGCGAAGGCGTCGGGATGAAATCCATTGCCCGGATAGGCGAAGCTGACGGGCCGGGGAATTCCATATTCCTTGCAGCGGACGTTGATCGCCTCGATCTGCTCTGGCAGCCGCGCCAGCTGTTTCTTCAATTGCTCCGGTTTGCCCGGGCTGAGCCCCATGTGATCGCGAGTATGATTGCCGATTTCAAATCCATCGCGATGCAGTTCCGCGATTTCCTCCCAGGTCAGATAGCGTTGCTTGTCGGTCTTGAAATCGAATCCCTCGGTGATGAAGAAGGTCGCGCCGAAACCGTGCTTCTTCAGAATGGGTCGAACGACGGTGTAATGGGATTTGACGGAGTCGTCGAAGGTCAGGACGACGAGCTTGTCGGGAATGGCATCGAGGGCGCGCGCGGAAGCGGCGGAGGCGGCAAGGATCAAGCCGGCAATGAATCCGCACGCAAAGATCGTTCGAGAAGAAAGCATGCCGGACTATAGCGGATTGAAGCGGGGCTGAAACAATTCTTAATGGCGGGCAAGTTCGATCGAAAGGACTGAAGCGGGATGCCGTCCCAGGTGTCCTGCTCCGAGACGTTCTCAATTTTTCATCAGCTCCAGCAACGCATCTGCGAAGGCCTTGCCCATCACCGCAAAGGTCTTGGCGCTGCCGAGGTAATGGTAGGCCTGATTCGAGGCGCCGCGCGCGAACAGATCCGCCTCTTCCTTGGAAATTAATTCCGCCTCAAACTTCTTCATCGCGGCATCGACTTCTGCGCGGGTCATCTCACCGGCCTTCATCTTCTTGCTCAGTTTCGACCTCTGCCCGCGGAGTTTCTGTCGCTTCTCCGCCACGGCGCCCAACGTCTCGTCAAAGAACGGACCTGTCCGCACGGCGGTGACGTTGCCCTTGAACTCCGGCAATGACGCCGGCGCGGCCATCGCCTCGCGAAACTGGAGATTGTGCTCGTTCGCGCCCTTCATGCCGCCGACGCCCATCACGCCGATGATGAAAGGCAGTTTCGGCGTCTTCAAATCCTTGCGAACGTCGCGAATGAGATCCGTCATCCAGACACTGTATTTCGCGAAGCGGTTTGCTTTGCTGTCCTTCGGCGGGATCGGATAAACCTCGCGATTGACCATGTCGTTGAATCCCTGGAACCAGACGAATCCAGCAATCTCGTAGCCGGCCTTCTCGTCGTACTCGGGATAAATGCGGCGAATGTTTTTCAGCGTCTTGTGAACGTGTTCGACCATCAGCCGATAATAATGGCCGGTGGATTCGGCAGTATGGCGCTCGCGCTTGATGTCGTTATCCGTGCGTTGATAAGGCCCCGCGCGCGGTGGTCGAAAATCGTGAAACAACGACTTGCCGCCCCAGGCAGTCTTGATGAGCAGGACGGGCTCGCCGAGAGCCTTGTCCATGTAGATGCCGAAGGTGAATTCGGGCCCGATCTTCCCGCCGCTTTCCTTGGGGTTCCGCCGTGAGCCATAGCCGGCCGTCAATTTGCCGAAACCCTCGCCGAGATTTTCGCCCATGCCGGTGTGATACGTAATCCAGGCGTTATCGCACACGCGGGGCTTTCCGTCCGGGCCGCGCATCTCCTTGAGCAGGGGCGCGGTTTTCGGATCATCGCCGATGTAGTCAAAGGTCTCGATCTTCGCGTGGCCCTCCATATTGGACTGCCCGGCGAGGATGAAGACTTTGAGTTTGGCCGAGGCGGCGTGTGTTGCTGAGGAGTGCAAGGCAAACAGCAGAATCGCAGTCGCGGCCGTCTTTAGTATTCCAGGAGAGCGCTTTGATTTCATAAGGCAACTTGTCTACACCGACAGTGTGCACAGGCAATGAACGACTGGCGATCTCGAAGTTGACGTGGTCGCCTCACCGCCGATTCCGAATCGACAAGGCGATGATTGACCGAGAAGACGCAATGCGTCAGTTCTAACGCAAATCTATGAGCTACATTGTCTTGACCACAAAAGAACGAGAAGAGCTGAGCGACGTGTTCTTTCGATTAAGAAAAATTGGAGACAAGCATCCGAGCGCCCGGGAGGAGGCGTTCACCGCGCTTCGGTGCCTGAAAGCAGTTCATTCAAATGCGATCGAAGACAAGCGAGTCGATCGCATCTTTCTTCAGGTTCTTCTCCACAATGCGGGAGTGGCTGATAAAGCATCGATTTCGGATCATTACAATAACGCGAAACGAGAAGTGAGGGGGCACGAGGAAATGCTGCGTTGGCTCGAGAAACAGGCTCGGGAGAAAACGCCGTTTTCTCTGCCGCTGCTTCTGGAGATGCATCGAATGGTGTTTCAGGAAAGTGTGCCGGACTGCGCCGGCAGATTCCGGACGGACGACGTGAGAATCAAGGGCATGGTGCATCGGCCCCCGCATCATTCCCGAGTTCAGGAACTGCTTTTTCAGAGACTTGAGGGAATTAATGAACGACTTATTGGCCCGGAGGCTGTCACTCCATCCAACTTTCTTGAGATTCTTCGGGTATCAGCCGAGGTCCACTATTTGGTGGCCCACGTGCATCCGTTTGAAGACGGGAACGGGCGCATCGCGCGGGCGGCGGGCGACTACGCCATGCTCTATCACGGATATTACTATGATGTGATCATGACGGACTACCGGGATGTGTATCTCGACGCTCTTGAGGAGTGCTCTCTGGCTGATTGCACGCCGCTCCTCCGTTTCATTGAATACAGCTATCTGGAGACCCTGAAACGCATTTCCGGATTTTTCCAACTTATCGACAAGTGACTTTTCACGTGAAGATTCGTGCCGGGCGTTTAGACTGTCGCCATTATGAATTCCCGATTTCGCGCTCTCGTTCTGATCTTCATCGTGGCGGTGTTTGCCGCCTGCGCCGACGCCGCTCCCGCCGCGAAGAAAAACAAGAAACCCGCCGTGCCTTCTCCCTGGGCGAATTGGGTGGAGGCGGATTTTCCGTTCTTCTCCTCCGTGCTCGACGCACGGGTTGAAGGCGACGACTTGCTCAAGAACAACATCACGCCGCGCGGGCTGATTCTGAATCTGGGCAACGACTGTTGGGCCTGCTTCGATACGGATCTGCTTCGCGTCTCTGCAATCTGGCGCGGCAAGGGCGTCACGCCTGACGCGCTCGCGCCGAAGTCGTATCACCCCGACGGCACAAAGACTCGCGGAGGGCAGAATCCATTGCCGCGTCCGGACGGCAAGGTCTGGATCGCCAATGGCATCTATCCCGGCTGGCAGACGGGCGGAACGATTTCGCTGAAAGACCCGCGCGAGCCCGCGCCCAGCCGGGAGGAGGTCGGACGCGGCCCTTTGACCGAGGCGCAAGGGCGTTTCAAGGCGGTGCGCCAGTTCGGCGATGGCGTGGTTCTCGAATACACTGCCGCTGGGACGTTGGTGCGCGAATGGATGAGGACTTCGATGGCCGATGGCAAACTTGTCGTGGAACGCCATTTTGAACTCGCTTCCTCGGACACTCCGCTCTTGCTCGCGCTTGGGAAAACCGGGCCAGGAGAAGTCATTCTCGTCGCATCCGCAGGGCGTAGGAATCTGGGCAGGCTCACGAAACAGAATTCAATCTGGGTTGCGCAGATTGCGGCAAGCAAGTCACCGGCGCGATTCGCTATTGTCCATACGCAGAGTGGCCATGCGCCGCCGGTTGCCCTGCCGAAGATCCCATCAACTGCGCCCGAAACCCGCTGGCCGGAGGAAGTGGTCACCATCGCATCCCTGTCCAAATCCAAAGCCTCATACGTCGTCGACAACATTGCGTTGCCGCACAAGAACCCGTGGAAGCGCAACATGCGTCCCGCGGACATTCAGTTTCTCAAGGACGGCACCGGCGTCGCGACGACGCTCGACGGCGATGTCTGGCTGGCGCGCGGGCTGCGCGATTCGATGAAGGAGATTCGCTGGAAACGTTTTGCTTCCGGATTGCACGAGCCGATGACCTGCGCGATTCGCGACGAGCAGATTTATGTGTTCGACAAAAACGGCATCTGGCGATTGCTCGACACCAATGGCGACGGCGAGGCGGACGTTCATGAATTGTTTTCCAACGCCTTTGGGCAGACGGCCGACATGCGTGAATTTCCCAGCACGATTCGCCTCGCGCCGAAGGGCGAATTCGTCATCGCCAAGGGCGGCCAGCAGTCCGCGACGCTGGGTAAACACAACGGCAGCGTATTGCGCGTTTCGGCGGACGGCCGCAAGTCGACTTTACTGGGCTACGGTTTTCGTCAGCCGGCCATCGGCGTCAATCAGCGAACCGGCCTGGTGACATCGGGTGACCAGCAGGGACAGTATATCCCGAGCACGCCGCTGCACATCGTGCGCGACGGCCAGTTCTATGGCTTTCTCTCCGACGGCCTGCACGAGCGGGAGAGATATCCCTCGCCGCCGGCCGATCCATTGACCTGGATGCCGCACTCGGTGAACGCCTCGGCGATGTCGCAGGTTTGGCTCTTCGGCGCGAAGATGGGCGCCTTGAACGACCAGCTCGTGCATATCGGTTTCACGCGGCCGGAGTTGTTTCGAATTCTGATGAACAATCGCGGCCCCAAGCCGCAGGCGTCCGTGGTCAGCGTGACGACCGAATTTCAGTTTCCTCCCCTCAACGGATCGGTGAATCCGGCCGACGGCCAGCTTTACATCGCCGGATTTCAAGTCGCCGGCTGGGGCAACGCGTTGAACAAGCTCTCCGGGATGGGGCGGGTGCGTTACACCGGCGCGGAGGTCACCTTGCCGCGCGAAGTGACGCCGATGGACAAGGGCGTGCTGTTGAGCTTCGACGTCGCGCTCAATCCCAAAAAGGCGCGCGATCCAAACAGCTACTCGCTGGCGAGCTGGCATTACGAGCGCACGCACAAGTATGGCTCGGCGCAATACAAGGCGGACGGCAAACCCGGTCTCGATTGGCTCACTGCCAGCGCGGCGTATCTTTCGAAGGATCGCCGCAGCGTGTTCGTCGCCGTGCCCGAGATGAAACCCGTCATGCAAATGCGCATCGGCTGGTCGCTGGCGACATCGGCGGGCGCAAACTTTGAGCGCAACGCCTACACCACGCCCTATTCGCTCGCGCAGTTCGATCCCACGGCGGAGGGTTTCGGCGACATCGCGATCGATTTAACGCCGCGCATTGCGGCCAAGCAGGCGGCTGGCCCCGTGACGGTCGAGGAAGGCCGCCGGCTTTATGGACTGATGGGCTGCGTGGCCTGCCATTCAACCAGCGGCATGGACGTCGCCAAGGTCGGGCCGACCTGGACCGGCCTTTTCAACAGCGAGCGCCCGGTGGTGATTAAGAAAAAGAAGACCACGGCCAAAGCGGATGTCGCTTATCTTCGGGAATCGATCCTCGATCCGACCGCCAAGGTGGTTAAGGGATTTGAGAAGGGCGAATACGCGATGCCGAGCTACGCGGGCGTGATGACCGACTCGCAGATTGAGTCGCTCATCTTGTTTATCAAGGCAGTGAAGGAGGGGGACCCTGAGGCCGTCGCCGCGGCCAAGGGCAAGAAGGAAGACCCAAGTTCCTTCGAGTAGCGCCGAAGTCGCCTCAATCGTCAAACGTCTTCCGATAGACGCAGATTTCGCCCTCCCCGTAATAGGCGATCAGTATGGCGCCGTCCGAAGCCAGCTCTTCAAAAAGTTCGTGCATCATCTCGTGCTCGTGCGGCCAGGGATAGACGAAGAAGACATCGATCTCATCCGTGTCGCGATCCATGCCCTCATAGCGCGGACTGTAATGAAAGGCGTCCGATTGGCTCCAGGACGATTCGGGTTTCAACAGCTCGCTGCCGGCAATGCCGTCGTAGGCGGAATAGCCCTCGGGGAAATAACTTTCGGAGAGAAAGGTCGCGTCGATATTCTGGCGTTGCGCCAACATCCGTGAGGCGTCGACCAGCTTCTCGTCGATTTCCAAGCCGTAGGCCTCGTAGCCGTGCAAAGCGGCCAGGCAAACACCGAGACCAAATCCACTGCCCAATTCACAAAACACTCGGCCGATCGGCAGATCGCGCTCCGTGACGAAAGCGATCGCGGCGTCTAGGAAAACGGGATCACAGGGAACGTAGAGGGGGTTCTCCTTGCGCCCGCCCGCGTCGTCGAAGTCGTCGATCATGCGATTCACTTCCTTGATCAAACGCACGGCCTCGGGAGAGGGTTCGAATCCGGAAAGATCGATCGGAATTTCTTCGATGGCCATGGGGGAATCCTTCATCGGTCATTCGAGCGCTCCATACAATCCTTTATCGGTGGTTGTTGTTCGAGCGGTTGGCCGTCGCTTATGAATCCGTCTTGCGCGTTTACACTGAAATTCCTGCGCTCTATACCCGCCTTCAGTGGTCTTCGATCGCTCTGTCCGAAAGCGCCGCCGGCACGATTCTCCGTCGCAAATTGAAACGGCAGTCTCTGTTTTCATCCTGTTCGCGACATTCCGATGGAAAAGTTTCACAGGGCGGCAGGAAGCGCTTGCTTATCGAGCGCCAAGTGGGAAATTTGCGTTCGCCTAAAGTTAATTTCCATCTTTTAAGCCGACTCTCAATCATGACTGAGCTACAGCGCCAACTCAAAGAACGATTCGGTTTCGACGACTTTCGCGACGGCCAGGAGGCCGCGATTTCCCGCTTGCTCGCAGGCAAGTCGGTGTTGGCGATTTTTCCGACCGGCGGAGGCAAGAGTCTTTGCTACCAGTTGCCGGGGTTGATGCTGGACGGACTGACCGTGGTGATCTCGCCGCTGATCGCGCTTATGAAGGATCAGCTGGATTTTCTCATCGCCAAGGGAGCGTCCGCCGCCCGGCTCGATTCGACCCTCACCAAGGAGGAGAATCGCAAGCTGTTTGACGACCTTTACGCGGGGAACTTGAAGCTCCTGTATATCTCACCGGAGCGACTCGGCAATGAGCGCTTCCTGCGGGCGATCGGACGTCAGAAGATCTCGTTGCTCGCGATCGATGAGGCGCACTGCATCAGTGAATGGGGGCACAATTTCCGGCCGGATTACCTGAAGATCGCGCAGCTTGCCAAGGATCTGAAGGTGGAGCGGACGCTGTCGCTGACTGCGACCGCGACGCCGGCCGTGGCCAAAGATGTGCGCGCCGCGTTCGATATTGCCGACGACGACGAAGTGCACACGGGATTTTATCGGCCTAATCTGGAGTTGAGCGTCATCGCCGGTCCCAGCCGCGGAAGAAACAAGACCTTGCTCGACCGGCTTCGCGAACGTCCGCCCGGCTCGACGATTGTCTACGTCACGCTGCAACGCACGGCGGAGGAAGTGGCCGGGTTCCTGGCCGCCAACGGACTCAACGCCGCCGCCTATCATGCGGGCCTCAAGAGCGAGGATCGCACTGCCATTCAGAATGCGTTCATGAGTTCGCCCGATTCGGTAATCGTCGCGACGATCGCTTTCGGCATGGGCATCGACAAGTCGAACATCCGTTACGTCTATCACTACAATCTGCCCAAGGGGCTGGAGAGTTACTCGCAGGAGATTGGGCGCGCGGGTCGAGACGGCGAGCCTTCCGTCTGCGAGATGCTGGCGTCGGCGGACGACGTCATCACGTTGGAGAATTTCAGCTATGGCGACACGCCCGAACCGGAGACAGTCGGAGAATTTACACGCCACATTTTCGAAATGGGCGAGACGTTCGACATTTCGGAATATGAACTTTCCGGACGTTTCGATGTGCGGCCGCTGGTGGTGAAAACGCTGCTGACCTATCTCGAGCTGGAGCGCTGCCTCGCGTCAACCGGCCCTTTCTACAGCGAATACAAATTTCAACCGCAGTGTCCCTCATCCGAGATGTTCGCGCGCGTCAGCGGGGAGAAGGCCGAGTTCCTGAGAAGCGTGTTTCGTCATGCGCGCAAGGGAACCAAATGGTTGACGCTCGACACCACGGAGGTCAGCCAGACCATCGGCCAGCCCCGCGATCGCATCGTGGCCGCGCTGAGCTATCTCGAGGAAAAGGGCGATCTGATCCTGCAGGTCGCCGGAGTGCGCCAGGGATATCGCCGGCTGCGCATCCCGGAAGACATGAACGCCTTCGTCGCGTCGCTCAATGCCCGTTTTCAAAAGCGCGAAACCAACGATGTTGAGCGCATTCAGCGAGTGTTGGACCTGGCCCAACACGACGGCTGCATCACCCGGCATCTGCTTGGTTACTTTGGCGAGGAGCGAGACGACTGCGGGCATTGCTGCCGCTGTCAGGGCGTGAAGCCGACACCGCTCGGCGACGCGGATCGCCGGACCTTTTCCGCGCAGGACGAGGAACGCGTCCGAGGCCTGATCTCCGACGGCCACGAATCGATCCGAACGCCCCGGCAACTCACGCGCCTCCTCTGCGGCATCACCAGTCCCGCGACGACCCGCGCCAAACTGCGCCAAAAGACAAATCTGTTTGGGGCCTACGATTCAATGCCATTCAAGGCGACGCTGGATTTTGTGGAGGGGTTGGTTGGAGGGTGAGGTGGAGTAATTACGGAAAAGCATTTCCGAATAGAGTCGGAATTAACGAATAGTCTCGGTGGGGCCCGCAGTCGCGGGATTCCGCCGAGCCGTGCCAGGCATTTCCGTTCGCCTACGGCTCAGCACATGCGCGTCAACCTAAGGAAAACTCAGGCTATTTCTTACGTTTTCCTTTCTTTCTTCGTGGCTTTGCCGCGTCGAGATCTGCGATCTTCAGTCGTGCGGCGAGATGTCGACGTAGTCTTCCGATCTCGCTCTCGCTAGTTGGATCTTTCGCGAGATTCACAAATTGCTTCGGGTCGGCCTTCATGTCGTAGAGCTCCTCGGATTGGTCGTGGTAGCGGATGTAGGCCCAGTCCGGTGCCCGCATGGCGTAGCCTTTGCTGCCGACGGACAAGGCGGCCTTGCGCACGGTCGCCTTCGGGTCCGCCAGGACGGGGCGAAGGCTTTTTCCCTGGACGGCTTTGGGAGCCGTGACGCCGGCCAGGTCGGCGAGAGTTGGGTAGATATCCATCAGCTCGACCAGTGAATCGGAGCGACCGGGTTTCATGCCGGGAATCGACATGATCAGCGGCACGCGCAGGACTTCTTCGTGCAGGTTCGACTTCTGCCAGAAATGGTGTTCGCCGAGGTGGTAGCCATGGTCGCTGCAGAAGACGATCGCGGTGCTGTCTCGCAATCCCAGTCGATCCAGCTCGCGCACGACGCGTCCGACCTGCTCGTCCATGAATTGGATCGACGCGTAGTAGCCGGCCCACATGCGCTTCTGATTGTCGGGAAACTTGTCGATGCCAATTCGCTTTGAAGTCGAGCCTGCGATACCCGATTTGGGGATGTCGTCGTGATCGGCGCCTGCGACTTCCGGCAATTTCATTTTTTCCCAGGGATAGGAATCAAAATATTGGTGGGGCGCGACCATCGGGTAATGGGGGCGGACAAAGCCGGCGGCGAGAAAGAAGGGTTTGTCCTTGTGCTCGCGCAGCAGCTCGATGGTTTTTGTCGCGGTCTTGTGATCGGGTTGGTCGGAGCCGTCGCCCTCGTAGCGAACGGTGACGTAGGGACGGTGCGGCATGCGGGTCGATTGCCGGCCTTCCAGTTGACTGCTGAAAATATTCAAGTTCAGGCAGGCGTAGTCGCCCGGAGTGTGCGCCTCGAGTCCCTTGGAATTGAAGCGCTCCGTCCAGGAGTTGGCGATGTCCTGGCCGTGCGTTCCAGCGATGATGTCGCCCGGCACGCGCATGTGATAGATCTTGCCGACGCGCGCGGTATGCCAGCCCTGTTCACGAAAATGTTGACCCATGTTGATCCCGCTGCCGTTGCGGTAGCGGCTGTGCATGAAGGACGTTCGCGAAGGTCCGCAGGAGGTTCCCTGGCAGTAGGCGCGATTGAAGACCATCCCCTGCGTGGCGAGCGCGTCGATATTCGGCGTCCTGACGAACGGATCGCCGTAACAGCCCAACGTGCTGGCCTTGAGATCGTCCGAAATGAGGAATAGCACATTCTTGATGCGCGCGGTTGCGGGGGACGCGATCGATGCCGTGAGAATCAGGGCGAGCGTCAACGCGCAGGCGAGCGCCCTCGCGCGATGGATGCGACCGAATGGGAATTCAATTCGATTCATGACGCCTTTCATAGCAACTGGGGCTTTGCGCGAGAAGCCGGCATTCTTTTCCACTTCGTACATCGGACACCGAGGACGGCGGCCCTCTCCGATTTGAGACGGACGCCGTCCTCGGCGTCCCATAATGCGCCTGGCGTCTATTCCATCCCGATCAGTTCAACGCGTCCGCCGATTCACGCTCGGCTCTCCGCTTTCGAAGCGTTTCAACGCGGACGTCAGCTCTTCGACCTTTCCGGGCTGTTTCGTCCAGAGGTTCGTGGACTCGGCTGGGTCTTGAGCCAGATTGTAGAGTTCGCCGCGCGCGTTCCATCGCCGTTCAGCGCCCGGCTTGTGCGGTTTGATGAGAATCAGTTTCCAATTGCCGTCGCGGATCGCGAAGGCCGCGCGACCCGCGTGTTGGATTAATGGGGGGCGACGGTCGGCGCTGAGTTTTCCGCCTCGCAACGCGGTCAAAACATTAAAACTGTCTTCGCCCGCGCCTTTCGGGAGATCCTGTCCGACGATCGCGGCGAAGGTGGCCAGGAGATCGTTCTGGCCGAGCAGTTCATCGCTCGTCACGCCCGCGGGAATCCTTCCCGGCCAGCGGGCGATGAAGGGAATGCGATGCCCGCCTTCATGGATCTTCGCCTTGAAGCCGCGCAGATCGCCCGCGGATTTATGGCCGTAATCCGGCCTGGCCGCGCCCTCGCGTTCACCGGGTTTCAATGAGCCGGCCAGCGGGCCGTTGTCGCTGGTGACGATCAGCAGGGTATTCTCCGCAACGCCGCCTTCCTTTAGCGCGTCAACGATTCGTCCGACGATGGAATCCACGAGCCAGACCATGTCGCCGCGCCATCCAGCCCGGCTTTTTCCCTCCGCGAGCTTGGGAACAAAATGGGGCGAATGCGGCGACGACAGCGGGACGTACAGGAAGAAGGGCTGCTCGCGCGTCGCGGCTTCGTCGATGAAGGTGACCGCCTTGTCCGCGAACTTCAGATCGACCAGGTCGTTGCGCCAATCCGGCGACGCCATCCCGTAACGAATCGATCGCTCGGGCCGGCGATAGGCGGCGTTCTTCATGCCGACGAATCGACGGTTTTCTATGAAACAGTAGGGGGCTTGATCGGTCGCGCAGCCGGCCGTGTAGAACGCGCGATCGAATCCCAGATCCTCGGGGCCACCGGAAACGGGCTTGGAGAAATCGATGCTTTCGCCAACGGCGCGATCCGGTTCCGGGCCGGGATACCAGGGCAGCGGATCGTCGAAATCGATCGATCTGCCAGGCAGCGTCGGAAAATTCAGGCCCAAGTGCCATTTGCCGGTGATCGCGGTTGTGTAGCCGTTCGCCTTCAGCAGGGAGGCGATGGTCATGCGGCCGGGTTCGATGAGCGGCGGCTCGTAGTTGAACAGCACCCCGTATTTGAGCGGCGTTCTCCAGCAATAGCGCCCCGTCAGAAGCGCGTAGCGCGAGGGCGTGCAAACCGCGCTTGCCGAGTGTGCGTCGGTGAAGCGAATCCCCTCGCGCGCCAGCAGGTCCATGTTGGGCGTGGGGATCTTTGACTCGGCGTTGTAGCAGCCGAGATCGCCGTAGCCCATATCGTCGGCCAGCACGATGACGATGTTCGGTCGCTGGGCCGAGCTCGCGGCGGCGACAGTCAGCAGAACCGCGCTGAGGATCGTAACGCCGCGATAGAGGATGGTCTTCATGGTCCAAGTTCGACGCGTCATACTGGCCCCGCTTTCGGTAGATGTCATTCTCAGTTTGCCTGATTGGCGACGCTCGGACATAAACGAGCTTCGCATGAAACGAATTCTACTTCTCCTACTCGCAGTTTCGCTCGCTATGACGCCAGGCGCCTTGACCGCCGCCGCCGCGCCGCGTCCGAACATTCTGATCATCACCGCCGACAATCTGGGCTACGGCGACCTGCCCAGCTACAATCCGCGCACGACGATCAAGGCGCCGAATCTGGATCGACTGGCCTCACAAGGGGCCCGCCTGACCGGCTATTACACCGCCTCGCCGACGTGCACGGTTTCGCGAGCCTGCCTGCTGACGGGGCGCATTCCCGAGCGGCACGGGCTGAAAAAGCAGCTCGGCGGCGTTGCCGGCAATTACGGGGTTGGCCTGAATCATCAGGAGATCCTCATTCCTCAAGTTTTGAAAAAAGCGCCGACGCCCTACGCGACCGGCTGCTTTGGAAAATGGAACATTGGATTCGCCAAAGGGTCACGACCGACCGAGCGCGGTTTCGACGAATTCATCGGACACGCCTCCGGCAACTGCGACTACTACCATCACAACTATCGCGAAAAGCACGACCTCTACAACGGCGTCCAGGAGCTGCATCGGGAGGGCGAATACATCACCGACATCTTCGCCGACGCGGCCATCGATTTCATGCAGCGCCGCAGCAAGAGCGATCAGCCATGGTTCTGCTACCTCCCGTTCAACGCGCCTCATTTTCCGACGGCCGGCAATAAACGCCCCGGTCAGCCGAATATCTGGCAGGCGCCGGACTGGGCCTTCGAGGCTTGCGGACTGTCGCCCGACGAAACCGATCCGAAGAAACGCTACGACGCCGTTGTCTTTGCTCTGGACCGGGCGATTGGCCGGACGCTGGATGCACTGGAGACGACGGGCGAAGCCGACAACACATTTGTCTTCTTCATGTCTGACAACGGCGGCTTTCGCCTGAACCGCAAAGGGCTGGACGTCGGGATCAACGACCCGCTGCGTCATGGCGGCGTGACCTGCTGGGAAGGCGGGCTGCGCGTCGCGGCTATGGCGCGCTGGCCCGGCCGGATCAAGGCCGGATCGATTATTTCCGAGCCGTTCTGGTCGCCCGATTTGATGGCGGCCTGCGCTAAACTTGCAGGGGCAGAATTGCCGACGAAGGTGATCTATGACGGCAAAGATCCGTTGCCGATTCTAACGGCCGGCGCAAAGTCCGCGCACGAATCCTTCTTCTTTCAATACGGTCGTCACGCGGGTTTGCGGAAGGGAGATTGGAAAATGGCGCGCGAAAATCCGAAGCATGACTGGCAGCTTTTCAACCTCGCGACCGATCTTTCGGAATCGAAAAACCTGGCGAAGTCGGAGCCGCAACGCGTCGTGGAATTGCAGGCGACATTTGACGCCTGGCTGAAATCGTTTTGAAGCCGGATCGTTGGGGGTTTTTATCCAACGCCGGTAGGGACGCGCAGCAGCGCGGCCCTACCGTCCGTGGGCAATCGAAGCGCCGCTGATTTCTCCGACGATGCGCTCAGGCGTCGTCGCTGGAATCGTCGGCGACGGATTGGACGGTCAACGGGCCGTCGAACACGGTCAGACTCACGACATCGGTTTTGGCGACATGCGGCCCGTGAGCCTCTCCCTTTGGGGCATGGAAAAGCGCGCCTTCGCGATAGACCTCGCCGGACTCCTCCCATTCGCCGGAAAGCACATAGGCCCATTCATTGGCTTCAGGATGAATGTGCGCGGGAACGGTGACGCCGGCCTTGAACTTTCGCAGCACGACCACTCCTCCCGTGGCTTCGTTCTTGTGCAGCGGCTTCAGCTCGACGCCCTCGTAGGGGCCGGCCTGCCATTCCTTTTCCTTCGCGAGAGCGATGTATTGAAACATGGCGATCTGGATACGGCTCCCGGCCCCAAATGCCAAACACCAATTCCTCGCCGCGCCGACGAACGAAGCCCCTCGGTTGACGAAACCCGATCCGCCCCGTATCCCTTCACGTATGGATTTTGAAAATGAGAAGAACGTGATGGGCGGCGAGTTGGAGCCATGCAGTGTGGATCCGATGACCGGCTTTCGCCGCACAGGCAGTTGTCAGACAGGGCCGGACGATCACGGCTGTCACGCGGTTTGCATCCGAGTCACCGAGGCTTTTCTTGAGTATTCAAAAGCCGCCGGCAACGACCTTAGCACGCCCATTCCGCAATATGGCTTTCCCGGTTTGAAGGAGGGAGACCGATGGTGTCTTTGTGCGCCTCGATGGCAGGCGGCTTATGAGGCCGGCGCGGCGCCGATGGTCGTGCTGGAGGCCACGAGCGAGGCCGCCCTGCAGTATATTTCCCGCACCGTTCTGGAGGAGTTCGCGCCGGTGGAATCGGATTAGCGGGACGGCTCGCCGGAAAAAAACTTCACCTGCGATGTGCCTGGGTCTCGTGGCATTGAAACGCGGAAATCGCCAACCAACGATTCGAGTCAGCGCTTGGTTCCGTATGCCCCTAAACAAATTCAGCCGCGTCCGATGACGCGGCTGAATGTAAGGAGAGATGAACGGTCGGGATAACGCCTCAAGACGTTAGCTGTTCCGGCTCGACAGTTTTCGACGCATTCTTGCGCGAGTTGTATTTGTATCCGGCGAAGCCGACCACGCCCACGGCAAGCCCGACCGCCAACAACGGAAGAAAGACGGACAGGACACTCATGAACAATGAGCCCCCCAGTTCAGCCGTCGCCACGACCGGGTTACCCAGACCGCCTGTCCCCGCGGAGGACGCGCCGCGCGTCACGACTGTCGTCGCCTGCACCGCCGCCGCCGCGCCGCCGCCGGCAATGATGGCCATGGTCCACTGCATCAGCGGCGAGACATCGGTCAGGACCGAAGCCGTGACCACCGTGCCCGCCACGACCGCGACCGGGGAGGCTATGCTGTCCAGCAGATTGTCGAGCCAGGGAATGTAGTAGGCGCCGATCTCCAGAACCGTCGCAACGCTGAAAGTGATCAGCGCCGGTGTGGAGCCGATCCAGTCAAATCCGGTGGCCAGTTCGACGTGGCCGGATCTTGTGGCGATGCTCAGAACGAGCATGGGAACGAAAATGCGAAATCCGCAAGCGGCGCTTAGGCCGATGCCGAGGCAAACAGTGAGAAGAGTTTCAATGCCGTCCATGATGTCAGTGATTTAAAGATTTTTAGCGCTTCGTTTCGAGTTCGCAGTATTGCCGCGCCTCGAATTCATTCAATTACAATACGTCCGGAGCATTGTAAGTCCAGCCGTTCGGCGCGCTTATTGGGGATCCTCGGTGGAGGTCCGGCGCTCTTCCGCCGGCCGATTTCGCGTGGCGATGAAAAGCCCGGTAAGCATTACGAGTCCGCCCGCCGCCTGCAACGGCCCGGGTTTCTCGCTGAACCAGGCCCAGGCGATAAGCGCGGCAAGCATTGGCTGCAACAACAGGCTCAGGGAGCCAAAGGACGCGGGCAGATGGCCGAAGGCGTAGGCGATCAATCCCTGTCCGGCGACGTGACTGATCAGCGCCAGCGCCAGCAGCATCCACCAGCCGCCGGCCGCGTTGGGCAGCATCGAATCTCCGGAGAGCAGCGCGATGACCAACAACGCCGCGCCCGCCGAGACACCAGACCAGGACATGATCGTCGCCGGCGAAAAAGAGCTGCGAAGCAGCTTCACGGTGAGCTGGTAGCTTCCGTAAAACAGCGCGGTGACAATCGCGAGTCCGTCGCCGATCAGATGTTTGGGCGTGAGCTGCAAACTTGAGCCGGCTAGCATCGAGGCGCCCGCCAGGGCGATGACCATCGCCAGCACAAATGTCCCGGTGATCTTTTCCTTCAGGATCATCCAGGCTCCCAGCGTGACGACGATTGGCGCGAAATTGGCGAGCAGGGTCGAGTTGGCAACGGTGGTCAGCTTGATCGACCAGTGCCAGAAGGCCATGTCGAGCGCGAAGAAGATTCCGGCGATCAGCAGCAGGCGTTTCTCCCGAGGCGTCGATGGGCGGCGCGGAGGGTTGGGGCCTCGTTGTTCCATGGCGCTCCAAAGCCACAAGACGGGCAGCGCGAAGAACACCCGGTAGAAGGCGGTGGCGCTCGTGCCAATTTCGTAATTCGCGACGCAGGAGCGCACGAAGTTCGGCGCGAACGCGATGCCGACGGCGCCGACCAGCATGGCGGCAAAACCAAATTGCGACGTGGAGGATTCCCGCATGCGGCAGGTTGTAGTCGCTTTGGCGGCCCGCGTCAAAATAGGGTTCGAACATTGCAAGGAGCGCTGGCCCGCGGCTTGAGTTTCGCCGCCGCCGGCGCAATGATCATTGGCTAGGAACCTCTATTTTCTGCGACACACGACGCCCTTTGACGGAAGTCCGGACGAAGAGCGTCGATTGACGCCCGGCGGCCATGAGGAGGCCGGGCGGTTGGGGAGCTTTCTGGTTGGCGCTGGCGTGACGTTTGACGCCGCTTATTCGAGCCCGCTTATTCGCGCGATCGAAACGGCCGAGGATGTCACTAAACTGACGAACGCCGGCGCGAGTCTTCCCGTCACGCCCTCAGACGCCTTGCGCAACGAAGCGTCACAGGAAGATTTTCAACAATGGCTCAACAGCCTGCCGCCGCTCGATCACATCCTGCTGGTCGGACATGCGCCCAAGCTCGGCGAGCGCGTCGGTGTGATGCTGGGCATGGAGCAGCCTCATGCGTTCGGGCTCTCAAAGGGCGGACTCGCCTGCGTCGAGACGGCGGACCGTTTGAGCGGAGGGCTGAAGTTTCTCGTGTCGCCAAAAATTCTCCGTGACTAGACGGGCGATTGTGCCGCCGTTGGCTCCTCTCGAACGGCCGCCGGTTTCCTTCGAGTTGTCCACGTCGCCATCAAAAGCAGAGCCATCGAACTGATCTAGGCGAAATAGTAAACTGGGCCTGGTTCGATGCCGTCCTGGATGACCACTGCGCAAAACAATGCGCAACGAAATCCGACGCTGTCCTCGTAGGCTGGGAGAAAAAGCGACAGTAGAAAGAGCCCCGTTCCGGACAGCGTCAGTGTTCGACTCTTGTTCATCCCGGTTGACCGGACGACATGGGTTTGTTCGGTCCGCCCTATTTCAAGGAACGGAACAAATCCAGAACCGTCTTCGTGATTTTCTCCGAGGCCTGGTATTCCACCCAACAGGTGCCCAGCCAGGTTTCGTAACCGCCCAGTTTGTGCTGCGCGGGCGTCGGGAGATAGCCGAAGGTCCCATTGGCCAATTCGATCGTGAAGGAGGGCTGAAAGGGGCTCTGCTCCTTGATGTCCAGCCCGATCTCCGCGAAGACCTCGAAGGGCATGGCCGCGATGCCCAGCTCGCCGACTCGGAACGTCTGAATGAACACCTCCGTGGTGGGCTCGAACTTCTCCAATTTCAATGCGCGTTTCGCGTAGACGACTTCCTTGTCGGTTGTGTTGGGATTCTGCGCCTTGGGACTGGCGAGGATGCGATGGGCGCGCTCGATCAATTCCGGCGTGGGGCGGCGGACCTTCAACTCCAGCTCCTTCGCCGCGGCCTTTAGCGGGACCCAGTCGCGATGCTCGATCTTCTGATAGACCTTGAACGCTTCCGCCGCGAGATCGTTGGCGACGATGCGCATCTGTTCGTAGGCCTTGCGCCGCGGCCGCTTGCCGGTGAAATCGATGTTGTTGATGTCGGCGCTGGTTCCGTTGGACATGATCCCGACAAAGGGCGGATCCTGCCGGTCAGCGCCGACGAGCTGTTGGATGCGATCGGCAAACATACCGAAATAGTCCGCGGACAAATGACCCTTGGGCACGCCGCCGACGTAGTGCAGCGAGTAGTTCGCCAGGATCGCGATCGGCCGGCCGGCCTTCGACTGCACGGACAAGACAGGCACTTGCGGATCGATGGGGCCGGCGGGCTTGTGCAGCATCTTGTTGCGCGGCGGGTTCATGCGCACCTGATCCTTGCCGCCGAAGGGATTCGAAATATCGAAGCCCTCCTTCATGAACCAACGTCGATTCGACACATGCGCCGGTTCGTGGCCGACGCCCCAGCCAACGCGCGCCGGTTCGAGATTGTTTATGGCGCGCTTCACGCCGTCGACGATTCGCGAGGCGAGGAATCTCTGGTAGTCGTCGAGAACCGAGTTGTATTCGAAACGATCCTGGCCGCGGGCGCTGACCGAGGAATGACTGTGCGTCGCGGCCATGAGCACGTGTGAGGCGGGCAGCCTGGCTTCCTTCGCAAGGCGGCTCTTGGCGTGGTCGAACACAGGCCGGGTGACGCCGACGCTGTCGACCAGCACGATTGCAATGCGGGTCGCGCCGTCGTCGAGTACGAGGCAGCGCGCGTGAAGCTCGTCATGAACCTGCGTCGCCGGGGGAGAGATCCAGTTGCCCACAATGCCGCCTCCAAGTGGCGGCGTGATATTGCTGGTCGCGGCGCCGGCGCGAAACAGTTTGGGTTTGGCGGCGTTTTGCGCGGTCAGGCTGAACGACGCGCAAAGGATCAGGAGACCGGCGAGCAAGGAGCGAAGATTTCGATTCATTTGACCAAAGATGAACACGGATAGACGCGGATGGGAAAGGCGCAAATTTTAAGTCGCCTATCGATTCGGCTTTTCGAAATTCACGAAGTTCTTCGCCGCGCCGCCCGCGAGCAGCGATTCGATGTCGCCAGCGACTGCGGAGTGTGTGCGGCTCAACGCTTCGGCGGTCCAGCCCCCGACGTGAGGCATGAGGATGACATTGTCCATCGCCTCGAGTTCGGACGGCTCGCCCGGCGGCTCCTTCTCCCGAACGTCGAGCGCCGCGCCGCCCAAGTGGCCGCTCTTCAATGCCGCAACGAGCGCGGCCTCATCGACGATGCCGCCGCGCGAGGTGTTGAGAAAAAAGGCGCCGGGTTTCATGGCGGCGAAGCGGTCGGCGTTGAACATCTGTTTGGTTTCGGGAGTCAGCGGCGAATGCGCGCTGATGTAGTCCGCCGCAGCGAGCGCCTCTTCAACCGTTGCGCAAAGTTTGCCCTCGACTTCCGCCAACGCCGGCGAGTCGGCCTCCACAAACGGGTCGGACACCACGACGCTCATGCCGAATGCACGGGCGTAGCGCGCGACTTTGCGTCCCACTCGCCCGAAGCCGCAAATCGCGAGCGTCTTTTCCGCCAGCTCGACGCCGGTGCAGCCCTTGCGATCCCAGCCGCCCGCCTTGGTCGTGCGATCGGCCATGGGAATCTTCCGGGCCAGACCGAGCATCAACCCGAGGCTGACCTCCGCGACGCTGGTGGCGTTTGCGTCGAGCGGCGCGACGACGACAATGCCCAGCTCCGAGGCTGTCTTAACGTCGATATTGTCGAGCCCGACGCCCATGCGTCCGATGCCGATAAGATTCGTCGCGGCGGCAAGAACCTCGGCGGTGAGTTGGGTTTGATTGCGAACGATTATCGCGCGCGCGTCGCCGATCAGTTCGCGCAATTTGTCCGGCTCGTTGAAGACGCCCGGCGCGCAAACAACGTTGTGGTTATCGTCGAGGCGGTCGACCGCCGGATCGTCAAAAGCTTCCGTGATGAGAATGTCCATGAACCACCAACGGTCGAGAATTCACGCGAGATGACAAGTTTGTTTTGAATACAAGATTGCTGGAAGAAGGGGACACCGAGGACGGCATCCTTCTAAACAAAGGAGACAGACGTCGTCCTCGGTGTCCCATTCCCTTGGGGTTTCCACTTGCCGGCTTCCGATCCGCAGCGGCCGTAGGTCGCGCCTTTCAAAGCAGCCACGGCCTTGAGGCCGAAAGACTGAGTCTTTTTTGCGGAACATCCCGCCGCCACTTTATCTGATCAGCAATCTGGGCCCGGATCAGCTGGAGGCCAGGGGGATGTTGGGGCTCAAGCGAAAGTATCGGCTGATCGAAAGCCGCCTGCACCACTCTTTGGATGTGACCCGGGGTGAGGACTTCAGCCGGGTTCACACCCCCAACTCGGCGCGGGGGGCGGTATTGTGCTTGGCTACCGTGTAGACCCGGGCTTTCAGCCCGGAGATTGTATCGTCGCTGGTCTCTCCAGCTCAAATGGGCCACCCACCGTTAATCGGACGCCCGGCGCGGGTTCTGTGCAAGATTCGCCTTGAACGTGCGATAGCGATTGGCTATCAAGGATTTCGACTTTTGGCGGTTTTAAACTGATAGCCAGTTCCTGCGATGAAATCACTTTTTACGGCGATCCTTGGCTCGTGCCTCCTCCTCTCCACCAGCGCTTTCGCTCAAATCAAGGTCGGCGACCCCGAAGATAAAGCCCGCAGCAAAACCCCGGACTACATCGGCGAGTACAACAAGGGCAGTTCCAAGATCCTCTATTTCAAGAAAGGCGAGGTCGTCATCACGGGCGGCAAGGTCTCCAAGATCAGCTGGTTCAAGAAAAAGACGAAGATCACGGAGTTGGACGGCCTCATCAAGGACCCGGCGGTCGATCGGGCCATTCGCAGAAAGATCCGCAAGTCCGGCGGGCCATTGAAGGAGAAGGATCTCGAGGCATTGCGCGTGCTGGAGATCAATTCGAAGACCAAGGGCCGTACGCGGGCCAACAGCCTGATCGGCCTGGAGGGCGCTGTCTACCTTACCCGACTACAGCTGTCCGACAACAGTCTGACCAACGTCAACGCGCTGACGAATCTGACCCTGCTGCGCGATTTGTATTTTCACGGCGGCACGGGCATCAAGGACCAGTCGAGCCCGATTACGGATTTCGGTTGGCTTGGCGGACTGACCAATTTGAACACGTTGTATCTGAATTCCCTTCAGATCGGCAATCTGGCGCCCCTGGCCAATCTCAAGAATCTTCGCGAGTTGACGCTGATCAATTGCGGCGTGCGCGACGCGAATGCATTGGCGCCGCTTGCGGGGACGTTGGAGAAGCTGGTGTTGTCGAATAACGCCATCGGCAACGCGGCCTCGTTGACCGTTTTTGAAAACGTCAATGCCCTCTATCTCAATCACAATCAGATCGGCGACGTGACTCCGCTGGGGCAGATGGGCGGATTGAACAGTCTGTATCTCGACGGCAATCCGGTCAGGGATATCACGCCGCTGATGACCTTGCCCAAGCTCAGGAGGCTTTCCCTTATGGGCACCCAGCTACAGATTGCGGCCGATTCCGAGGATCGGGTAAACGTCAATACGCTTGCCGCCCGCGGAGTTCGCGTGGTTTTTCCTCCGGCGCCCAAACCCGAACCCGCCCCGACTCCCGTTGCCGCTCCGGGGACGGAGGGCGATTCCGCGCCGTAGAGCAATCGGGGCCAGCCGCGTCCGCCTGAGTCGCGAGATCCCGGTTGAGGCGCGATTTTTCAGGCGCGAAATTCACGCAGCGCTGCGCTTGACACCCCCTTTTTCGCTGATATTCTCTCGCCTTCGATTTTTCCTGGGTCCCGCAAACAACGGCTGAACCGGACCGGCAGACGGAGAAAAACTGACAATCAGATTTAAAGAATTATGAAACGTACATATCAACCATCGAAAATCAGCCGCGTTCGGCAGCATGGTTTTCTCAAGCGCAACTCGACCCGGCAAGGTCGGGACATTATCGCCCGCCGTCGCCGCAAGGGCCGCAGGCGTCTCACACCCGTTTGATTGGACAGCGGCTGAATGACCGCTCCAGCGTCCAGGCCGCTCAAGTTTTCCGATGCCATGCGCCTGAAGCGCAGCTCGGAATTTGCCCGAATCAAACAACACGGAAATCGTATCGTACGAGGATGTCTGATCGCCAATTGGATCGAATTGCCACCCGAGTCCGTTTCTCGACTGGGTGTCATTACCAGTCGAAAAGTCGGCGGATCGGTGGTTCGCTCGCGAGCGAGGCGGCTCTTGCGTGAAGTGTTCCGCCTGAACCGGCAAGATCTTCGGTGTCCCGTGGATATCGTCCTGATCGCGCGCCGCTCGATTGCCAATTTGAAATACACTGACGTGGAAGCCGATTATCTCAACGTCCTCAAGCGCGCCAAGCTCCTCAACCCCGCCCCATGAATCCCTTGCAATGGATCCTGTCCCGGCTGATTCGGGGCTACCAGCTGTTCCTGTCGCCGCTTAAAAGCGCGCTGTTCGGCGCCGCGGCCAAGTGTCGCTTCACGCCCACCTGCTCGCAATACGCGCTGGAGGCGATTCGGACTCATGGCGCGATCAAGGGGACCTGGCTGGGATTTCGCCGTTTGCTTCGATGCAATCCCTGGGGCGCCTGGGGCCCCGATCCCGTTCCCAAAAATGTTGAGAGAAAAAGTGAGTTGAAAGAGGAGGGTCGGAAGCGCGATGACCGCGGTGAATGCGAATTGCGCGCCATGCTTCCAAACGCTTTCTCCAACGATGCGGTTCTCAACTTTCCGCTCTTAACTCTGAATTACTCTCAACCGTTCGATTGATGGACCGCAATTCCTTTTTCATCCTCCTTGTCTGCTTTTTCCTGCTGTTCAGCTGGAAGAGGATCTCGAACACCATCTGGCCCCCGAAGCCCGTGCCGGCGCAGGCGACGAACCAGGTGTCCACCGCGAGCGCCAGGAACCCGGCGACTGCCAGTCAGCCAACCAACGCCGTCGTCGCGCCGACCGCCAACTCCGCCGCTGTTCCAGCGTCGGCTGTCTCCGAGCCGGTTCGCGGTCCGGAGAAATTTGTGACGCTGGAGACCGAGAAGGCGATCTACACGTTCACCTCGCACGGCGGCGGCATCAGGGAGATCGGGTTGAGGGATTTCCCCGCGATCGCCTGTTCCACCGAGGCGGAGGAAAAGGGCGACACCCATTTTGCCACGCTCAACACAAACGCTCCGCTGCCGATTCTGACGATTCGCGGATCGCCCGCGATCGAGGGCAACAATGAGTACACATTGCGCAAGACCAACGGCATGGTCGTGGCCGAGAAACTCCTGAGCAGCGGCTTGCGCATCGTCAAGGAGTTCCGGTTGAGCCCCACCAATTATCTGCTCGCCACGGAAATACGATTCGAAAACACGACCGATGCGCCCATCGCGATCCCGGAGCAGGAAGTCGTCATCGGCACCGCCTCGGCGACCAGCCCGAGCGAGGATACCCATTTTCAAGGCGGGCTTTGGTCCAATGGCACCAAGGCCAAGAAGACCGAGCTGTCCTATTTCGCGAACAAGACGCTGGGCTGCTTCGGAAACAACCCCAAGCACTACTTCACCGTTTCCGATCCGGAATTCAAATGGGCGGCCGTCTACAGTCAGTTTTTCGCCATCGCGGCCGTGCCCGCGACGCAACCCCGACAGTATGTGCTGGCGAGCGTCGCCACGCCGAAAGTGCGCGAACTCACCGCCGAGGAGAGCCGGATCCGCCGATCGATGTGGGAGTTTACGCGTGAGGATTTCGTCGGACTGAATGCCGTGATCTTTCAATTGACCGATCAGACCAAACCATTCTTCTCGAAGACCTTGTTCGAGCTGATGTCGCGGGCGACCCAGGAGCTGGTCCGGAATTACGACGGCCGGTCCGAGCCGTCCAGGGAGTTGGAGCACGGCGTCATCGCGGATTTCAATGCGCTGCTTCACACCGCCAATCTTTACGAGGCGGACAGCTATTTCTTTGCGAATGTCGCCAACGCGGGAGAGACCCGCATGTTGGCCGAACGCAAGCCGGTCGGCGAGGAGCGCGCGCGCTTCAATCGCATCCTGCTCGAAGCGGCCTTTGGCGGGAAGTTGATCCGGGAGAGTTCGAAGGGATTTCAGGCGTCTTTCACGTATAGCCCGGTAATCCTGGAGCCCAACCAGACCAATTCGCTGTCCTTCAATTTCTTCGCCGGGCCGAAGGAATACTACACCTTGTCCAAGCTCGCGGAGGAGCAGGGCAACGACCTCGACAAGGTCATGAACCTGAACGGCTTTTTCGGCATGTTCTCCAAGCTGCTGCTGCTCTCGATGACCGCGCTGCATAATATGGGCCTGCCCTACGGCCTTTGCATCGTGGGCATCACGGTCATCATTAAGCTCATCTTCTGGCCGCTCACCCGGTCCAGCACGCGCTCCATGAAGCGCATGGCCAAGCTTCAGCCGGAGATGAAGAAGATTCAGGAGAAATACAAGGACGACCCGAAGAAGGGTCAGGTCAAGACGATGGAGTTCATGCGGGAGAAGAAGCTCAACCCGCTGGCCAGCTGTCTGCCGATGCTGGTTCAGATTCCGTTTTTCATCGGGTTTTTCATGATGATCAAGACCGCGATCGAGCTTCGCGGAGCCTCGTTTCTCTGGGCCTGCGACCTTTCGAGTCCGGACACCATCTTTATGATCCCGGGACTGGGTTGGATTCCTTTTCTGGGCATTCCGGGCGTGGGCTTCCCCGTCAATCCGATGCCCATTCTCATGAGCATCTCCATGATCTACCAGATGCGGCTGACGCCTCAGTCGCCGACGATGGACCAGACTCAGCAGAAGATCTTCAAGTACATGCCCATCATGTTCATGTTCATCCTCTACGGGTATTCCTCCGGGTTGACCCTGTATTGGACCGTGAACAATATCTTGAGCATCATTCAGACGAAGCTGGTTAAGAGTGAGGATGACAAGAAGGACGCTGCCGGCGGCGTTATTGATGTCTCGGCGTCGACGGAACCCGCGCCTGATCCGCCCAAATCGCTCGCGCCCAAAGGCGGGAATTCCGGCAGAAAGGGCCTGCCGGGCGGCACGAGAAAGAAGAAGAAAAACGATCCTTCCGACCCCGGAAATCGCCGCAAATAATCTTATGTCCAATCAAGCGAAAACCACTCTCGAAGAAATCATCAAGCTGTTGCACTTCGACGACGTCAAGGTCGAGGAGCGCCAGCTCGACGACGGCGTGTTGCTCGAACTGGAGACCGAAGATTCCGGACGCCTGATCGGGCGCCAGGGCAAGACGCTTTCCCAACTGCAATACCTCGTCAACCGCATCGTGTTCCAGAAGGACCGTTCCGCGCCCAAAATCACAGTCGATGTGGGCAACTATCGCACGCAGGCTCATGAGGCGCTGGTGAACAAGGCCCAGGACGCCGCCGAGAAGGTCCGACGCTGGGGCGACATCGTCGAGCTTGAGCCGATGAACGCATTCGAGCGACGGATCATCCACAATGCTCTGAAGGACGACGAAACCGTCGAGACGCACAGCATCGAAGTGGAAGGCATGTCCAACAAGGCGATCCTCTTGCGTCCGAAGCAGTGAGCTTCGTCTGGCGTGTAGCAATCTTGCGTCTTTGAACGCGGCGGTGGATCTCTGGCAACAAAGGATAGTCGGAGCGAACTTACCCCGATTTCCCCCCCTTAATTCCTCCTCCGTCGACGGGTTGAAATATCCCCTCCCGAAAGGGGAAGTTTCCGATTCCTTCGCCAATCGTCCGTTCGGTAAGCTCCGGCATTGCCAAAGCTCCGTGAGTCCCCTTACCATCCCGCCTCTGTCGTATTTTCACGACCGGGCGCCCCGCGCTTAAAATGGCTGATTACAAAGTACAGATTGAATTATTTGAGGGTCCGCTGGATCTGCTGCTCTACCTCGTTCGCAAGGAGGAAGTGGACATCTATCAGGTCAATCTGACCAAGATCGCCAAGGAATTCATCGAATACGTCGAACTCATGCGCGAGCTTGATCTGGAGGTCGCCGGTGAGTTTCTCGTCATGGCCTCGACGCTCATGTACATCAAGAGCAAGGAGCTGCTGCCGGTCGATAAGCAGGTGACTGACGAGGAAGACGAGGACGAGGGCGATCCCCGCTGGGAGTTGATTCGCCAGCTTGTTCAGTACAAGAAATTTAAGGATGTCGCCGCCGGATTGCTGAACCGCGCCGAGGAGCAGGAGCAAATCTATGCGCGTCTCGCGCCGAAACCCGATTTTGAGACTCCTCAAGCGACGCTCGGGCCGGATTCGCGCGTCTCGATCTTTGACCTGGTCAACGCCGTCAATGTTATCATCAAGCGCTTCGACGAGCGCGATGCTGACACGCGCGAGATCTACGAGGACAGATGGACCGTTAGCGAAAAAATCGAGCTCATTCGGGTCCGGCTCGGCAACTTGCCGCGCTTTCAATTTTCCGAATTGTTCGCCGATGCCACCAGCCGCGCCGAAGTCGTCGTGACGTTTCTGGCCATGTTGGAGCTGATCCGGATGCGTCAGATGCGCGTCGATCAAGATCAGCCTTTCAGCGAGATTGATGTCGTTCGTGTCGAGGAGGAAGAACGCCGGGCGGAAGATGCCGAACGCGCGGCCGACGAAGCCCGGGAGGACGAGGAAGCGAAAGCGGCGTCCGTTGCTCAGGCGTCGTTGTTTGACCAGCCTGTGTTGGATGATCAGCCGGCTCAGGTTGAAGTCGCTGTCGTCGAGGATGAGGATGAGGACGAGGACGAGGATGAGGATGAGGATGAGGATGAGGACGAGGATGAGGATGAGGATGAGGATGAGGACGAGGATGACCAGACAACCGAATCGTAATTTTAAGGCCGCACGATGGAATTGAAGAATGTATTGGAGGCGATCCTGTTCTCCGCCCAGAAACCGCTCAGCCCGAAAGAGCTGCGGGAGGTGTTGAACAACGCCGCCAAGCACGCCGAAGAGGGCGAAGATGCGGTCAAGAAGCTCAAGAAGCCCAAGGCCGTCGATATCGAGAACGCGCTGCAACAGATTACCGACGAACACGAATCGGCTGGGCGGTCGTATCGTCTGATTTGCATTGCGGGATCGTGGCAGTTTGCCAGTCAGCCGGAATACCATCCCTGGCTGCGAGCGCTCTTGGGCGAGAAGCCTCGTCCGGCGCGTCTTTCCCAACCGGCGTTGGAGACCCTCGCGATCATTGCCTATCGCCAGCCGCTGACCCGTTCCGAGATGGAGGACATTCGCGGCGTGGCGGTGGATGGCGTCGTCACCACCCTGGTCGAGCGCGGCCTGGCGGAGAAGGTCGGCCAGGCGGAACTGCCCGGCCGTCCCGCGCTGTACGGCACTACGGCCGTTTTTCTGGAGTATTTCGGCCTGGGCACGCTGGACGATTTGCCTGCGGCCGACGACCTGCGCCGGATTCCCGTCCAAAAGCCCGAGACGCTTGTCACGGCCAATCCCGACCTCGCAACCCAGGTAGACGAACAAATGTCGCTGGAAGAGGTGGAGGGAGGGAAGCCAGCGGGCGAGGGCAATCCCGAGCCGGAAACCTCAAATGAGGCGGAGCAGGAAGAAACCAATGCCGAGTCGACGGTTGTTGAAGACTCCGCCCCCGAGGCCGCGCCGGATTCGGAACCGCCCGAAATCGACGACGGCGAGAAAGACGAATAACCCCTTTGTCCTATGAACACGGCCGAGCATCGCAAAGCCATTGACAAGCTGGACGCCGAAATCGTCCGACTGCTCAATGCGCGCACGACTCATGTGCTGGAGATCGGCGCCAGCAAATCGAAGACCGGCCAGGAGCTTTATACCCCGGATCGCATCAAGCGCCTGACGGATCGCTTGCGTCGCTTGAACGAAGGGCCCATTTCCAACGAATCATTGCTCGCCATTTACCGCGAAGTAATCTCAGCCTCGCTCTCCCTGCATGGATCGATGACCGTCGCCTATCTGGGTCCGGAAGCGACCTACACTCACCAGGCCGCGTTGGGCCGCTTCGGCGCCAGTCTCAATTATGCGCCGCAGAAGACCATCGCTGACGTGTTTGCCGAGGTGACTCGAAAGAACGCGGACTACGGCGTCGTCCCGATCGAGAATTCCACCGAGGGCGTCATCACTCATACCCTGGATCTGTTCGTCGACAGCGAACTGAAGATCGTTGCGCAGGCGCTGATGCCGATTAATCACTGCTTGATCGGCAAGACCAAACAAAGCGGGATCAAGCGGCTCTACAGCCATCCTCAGGCATTGGCGCAGTGCCGAGCCTGGATTCAGGCCCATCTTCCGCAGGTTGAGGTGGTGGAAACTTCGTCCACGACTCGGGCGGCTGAATTCGCGGGGAAGGAACGAGGCTCCGCGGCGATCGCTAGTTCACTAGCCGCCGATCTCTACAAATTGAAAATCATCCAGTCTGGTATTCAGGACAACGTCGGCAATGCCACGAGATTTCTGATCCTGGGGCGGAATAGCCCTGATCCGACGGGCGCGGATCGCACCAGTCTGATGTTCAGCATCGCCCACAAAACCGGGGCGCTTCACAAGGCGCTGGAGCCCTTTCGCCGTCGCCGCATCAACATGACCAAAATTGAGTCGCGGCCCAGCAAGCGCAAGGCGTGGGAGTATTTCTTCTTCGTTGATATCGACGGCCACGAGAAAGACACGAAGGTGGCCAACGCGCTCAAGTCGCTCAGCGACCATTGCAGCCTGGTCAAAGTCCTGGGCTCCTACCCGACCATGGATTGAAGTTTTCGGGCGCCCATCCCGACGCTCGATTGACCGGCCGGCAACAGTCAGTTTTTCGTCGATTGCTACCGCCGTGCCTCTCGTGCGATGCTGCGCGCCGATGGAACTCGAACCGTCACAACCCAAAGCCGTCAAGGCGCCGCCGACATTGCCGTGGGATCGTTCTGATTTCTACGGCGGCCGCCCGATCGAAAGCGACTACGGTTACTATGAGCAAATCGGACGTTGGCCGCGCTATCGGCTTCGCCCAAGAAGTTGCACCCGGGAGGAACTCATCGCGCGCATTGAGGACCTTTCGGCCACCCGGGTCACGCAAGTCTGGACGCCCGAGAGCCCGAACTTGCGCAGTGTTCGTGAGATACCCTTTCTTCAAGACGCGGTTGTCAGGCGTATCAGAAAGGACGCGAAGTCCGGGATAAAGTCTGGGATTTGCCATCTGGTGATTTGGCTTTCGCTGGCCTGGATTCTCACTCAGGTCGAATACGGAGCGCATATGCATTACTTGCCCGGAGTGTTGATCCCGGCAGCGTTCCTGGGTCTGTTCCCGTTGGTCCGAGGTTGTGCCGCCCTCCTTGTCGCGCGAAACTCTTCGTCCGCAAGTCTGCGGCGTTCGGCGAGAACGATGCGCTTTCAGGAATGGCTCGCTCACGGTCGCGCGCCGACCATTCAGAATCTGTGCATTGCGCTGCTCGCGCTCGGCGCCATGCAGCATTTCATCGACGATCCCGGTCTGTTTGTGATGCCGGCGTCGCTCAAGTCCGCGGGACTTTTAAAGGACCTCGTGCGAGACGGTGAATATTGGAGGCTGATCACGGGCACGTTGTTGCATGGCGGCTCCGCGCATCTTTTGATGAATTGCTTCGTGCTCTTTCTGCTGGGGCGCTTCGTGGTCCGGTTGACCAACGGTCCGGTGGCGTCGCTCGTGCTATTCCTGTCGGCGCTGGGCGGAAGTCTCGCCAGCCTGACGTTCATGCCGGACGTGCCCACGGTCGGTTTTTCCGGCGGGATTCTTGGATTATTCGGTTTTCTGGTCGCGTTGGGGCGGCGCCGACCTTCCGTCATTCCGCGGAATTTTCGCCGCCTTCTGTTTGCCGATCTTATCTTCATTACGCTGGTGGGGTTGGCGGCGTTTCAGATCATCGACAACGCGGCCCATCTGGGTGGATTGGCGACGGGCTGGTTGTTGGGGTTCGCGACGATCCCTCGCCATGGATCGTCTTTTCCGGTTGCCCCTCGCGCGGGCGTGAAGGCGCTTGGTTGGGCCTCGCACGCCGCATTGATGGGGTTTGTCGGTCTGACGTTTTGGAAGTGCCTGTGATCGAGCCAGCCGGCCTGTGCGCGAAATTGCCCTTTTCAGACTCGCGGATTGCGACAATGGTTTTGCTCCGTGTTTCCGCCCGAATTCCTGTCCTGAAAACGAACCATGAAAAAACGCATTCAGTTCCTTCTCCCTTGTCTGGCTATCGCCCTGGCGAGCGGTTGCGCGACGAGCCCGCAGATCGGGCAGACCTCCCGAAGTTTCAGCGTCAAGCCGGCTCCCGTTGAGCTTCGCTACAAACTTCATCTGCCAGAGGGCTATGATGCTCAGTCCGCGAAACGATGGCCCACGATCTTCTTCCTTCACGGAGCGGGAGAGCGCGGCGACAACCTTGAGAAAGTCACGGTTCATGGCCCGCCCATGATCGCAAAAGGTAAACCGGATTTTCCGTTCATCGTTATCTCGCCGCAATGTCCGGCCGGGGAGACCTGGCGGCCCGAGACCCTGTTTGCGTTGCTCGACGATGTCGCGGTGCGGCACGCCGTGGATGAGAAGCGGATTTATCTGACCGGGCTGAGCATGGGCGGCTATGGCTCCTGGGACTTGGCCGTGCGGCGTCCGGAACGTTTCGCGGCGGTCGCGCCGATTTGCGGCGGCGGCGTCACGATCAATATCCGGCTCGCGCGCCGCACGAAGGACCATCCGTTGAAATCACTGCCCGTCTGGGCGTTTCACGGAGGCAAGGACACGGTTGTGCCGGTTAACGAATCGGAGCGGATGGTCGAGGCTTTGAAGGAACTTGGGAACGAGAACGTGAAGCTGACGGTTTATCCCGAAGCCGGCCACAATTCCTGGACGGAGAGCTACGACAACCCGAAGCTCTACGAGTGGTTCCTGAGCCACACAAAATGAGTCCCCGTCGAAGAGAGAACCTAGCTGAATTTTCCGGTAAGGATGCGCTGCTGCGCGTCCGTGGCATGCCGCCGGGCGCTTAAACTCAGCCGAGCGTGGTGATTGATCGGGAGGCGGACACGCGGTAGCGCATTCCTACCGCTCAATGGAAAGTTTATCGGCGTTTCGCTTAATCCAGACCACAGGCCTTCTTGGCGCGCTGGAGCACGACGCCCGCCACGACTTTGGCCTTCGCGGCGCCGTCCTTGAGAACCTGATTCACGTAATCCAGATTCTGCTCGAGTTCCGCGCGCTTCTTGCGCGGCTCCTCAAAACAATTCCAATAATGTTCGAACAGCGCTTTCTTTAAGTCGCCGTAGCCAGGTCCGCCCGCGCGCAGCTTTTCTTCCCACTCTTTCGCGACCTCGGCTGGCGCGACCAGTTTCAATAACTGGATCGCGTTGTTGCTCTCGGCGTCGGGCTTGGGCTCCTCGGGCGGTCGGCTGTCCATCACGATCTTCATGATCTTCTTTTTCAGCGGCTTCTCCTCGCCGAAGATCTCGATCGTGTTGCCGTAGCTTTTGCTCATCTTCTGCCCGTCCGTGCCGGGCACGACGGCGACGGAATCCCTGATTTCCGGTTCGGGAATGACAAAAGTCTCGCCGTACTGATTGTTGAACTTGTTGGCGATGTCACGGGTAACCTCGACATGTTGCTTCTGGTCGCGGCCAACAGGCACGACATTGGAATCGAATGCCAGAATGTCCGCCGCCATCAGGACCGGGTAGGCGAACAGTCCGTGGTTAACCGTCTCCTCGTCGCCGCCGCTGAGTTTTTCCATCTTGTCCTTGTAGCTGTGACAGCGCTTGAGGAGCCCCATGGGCGTCATCGTGCTCAGCAGCCAGGTTAGTTCCGTGACTTCCGGCACGTCGGACTGCTTCCAGAAAAAAGACTTCTTGGGGTCGAGGCCGCAGGCGAGGAAATCGAGGGCGACTTCCAGCGAATTGGCCCGTCGTTGCTCGGCGTCGAAGAGCGAGGTCATCGAGTGATAATTCGCGACGAAATAGTAGCTCTCGCCGCGCTCCTGGAGCTCGATGGCGGGCTTCATCATCCCGAAATAATTGCCGATGTGCAGCGCGCCCGAGGGCTGAATGCCAGACAGAATTCGCATAGGGGCCGGAGCTTACGAAGATCGCCGCGCCTTGCAAGCCCGCCGACAATTGCCGGGGAGATTTGATTCGCTACCGTCCGCAAACGTCGGGTAGAAACGAATTGTGATCTCGATTCCCTCCCACCGCCGCTGCGCGTCCCTCGTTTTGTTGGCGATGTTCGCGATGAACGCCGCGGCCGCTCCCATTGCGAATCTGGAAGAGCTTCGCGCCGAACGAACCCGGCTGGCCAATGAGCCGCGGCGATTGATCATGAACAACGACGGCTGCGACTGTCTCTATTTCCCGCGCAATCTCGAAGCCACGCCGGAGAATTTCCTAAAGCTTCGCACGACGAATCTCGCCGATTCGCAGGTCGATGCGATCGCGTATTGCTCGATCAGTTCGGGGTTTGGACAGTTTACGCATCACACCAAGATTGGCGAAGTGTTGGAGCATTCGCCCTCGGACTTCGGGCTGTCGCCGGACAAACGCAACATCGCGCGCGATTTGATCGATGAGGGGAATGACGTGCTCAAGGTGATCGAGACGTTCTGCGCGAAGGAGGATATCGAGTTCATCTGGTCGATGCGCATGAACGACACGCACGACGCGGCGCATACAAAGGCGAAGCCCTATTTTCTCTTTCCCAAACTCAAGGAGCGGCATCCTGAATGGCTGGTGGGAGAGGAAGTGAAGCGGACACCATACGGGCGTTGGACGTCGGTGAATTACGCGTTGCCGGAGGTTTGCGAGCTCGCCTTTCGTTACCTTGAGGAGGTCTGCAAGAACTACGATGTGGACGGCGTCGAGCTCGATTACTTCCGCCATCTTTGTTATTTCCCGAGCGTGGCCAACGGGGGCAAAGCTTCCGCGGAGGAATGCGCCATGATCACGGAATTGATGCGGCGCATTCGTCGCATGACCGAGGAGGTTGGGCTTCGGCGCGGCCGTCCGATTCTGGTGTCCATCCGCACGCCGGATTCGGCTGAGTTCTGCCGGGATATGGGGCTGGATGTCGATCGGTGGATGAAGGAGGGGTTGGTCGATGTTTTCATTCCCTCGGGTTACTTCCGGCTGCACGACTGGACGCACAGCATTGCGTGGGGCCGAAAACACAACGTGAAAGTTTCACCTTGTCTGACGGACACGCGAGTGGCGGACGAGACGCGTTTCAAGCGAATGTCCCTCGAATCCTATCGCGCCCGCGCCGTCAATGCCTGGGCGGCCGGGGCGGATGGCCTCCAGCTGTTTAACAACTTCAATCCCAACTCCCCGGTGTGGCGCGAGCTGGGCGATGCCAAGGCCCTGAAGTTTCGTGACAAATTGTATTTCGTCACCTTCACGGACGGGACGGCGAATCGATGGCTGGCGGACGGAGAGCGTTATCGGACGCGGCCTCTGCTGTCGCCTCGTCATCCGATGATTTTGAAAACCGGTCAGGTAAGTTCGACCACGATCGTGGTGAACGAAGACCTGGCCGGCGCCGAAGCGGCGGGATATCGAGTTGACGCGCGACTCCACATCGATTTGCCGGATCTTGCGGACGCCGACCTGCTCGAGGTTCGTCTGAATGGAAAGGCGTTGCCGGAAGGCCGGCGGACAGAGGGTTGGCTTGATTTCGAGATTGGCGATGAAATGCGAACGGGGCGGAACGAGATTGCGGTCGCGCTGAAACCGGACCCGGATCCCGATCCGGACGAATGGACGCTAACCTTCGATGGCGCGTCCCGACCGCCGCGACCGTGGCGGCCGGATCCCGGCAGTAAACGGATCGTGGAGAAGGCGGCCAATGGAGCGTTTCTTATCGCGGACCGAGGCGAGGAAGGCCGAGATTATCGATACTACCGCTATGCCTGGGGCGCGGACGCGACGCGCGAGTGCGTCATCGAAGCGCGCGTCAAGGTCGTGACTGGCTCGAGCTATCTGATTTTCAGCAACGGCCGCTCGGCCGAGCGTCTGCACTTCGCGCCGGGTGGAATCGTGTTTTATCACAATCGCGGGCTGCGATGGGAGATGGACACGACATCGGACTTTCATGACTACCGAATCGTTATGCGCAATGACGACATTCGCGTCTATGTGGACGGTCAGCTTCGCATCGACGGGACGGGCAAATTTGCGCCGCGAACGGGCTATCGAAATGAGATTGGCTTTGGCGCCGCGAACAGCCCGGAGACAGGTGAGGCGCTTTGGGATTCAGTTAAAGTCCGCGCCGCGAGAAGTGCGCGAAACCTGCGGGATATCGCCCTGACTGTGAAATACACGAAGGCGTCCGGTAATGATTGATCGGGCGCCTCAAGCTCCGGAGGCTACTATGCTTGATGGAAACGAGAAGCGCCGGATAAGAATCGCGCGGTAGGGATGCGCTGCTGCGCGTCCTGGCTTAGGACTTGTCGCTGACGCGGATCCTTTTTTTGATGAGATAGGGGCTATGCTGCGGACGCGCAGCAGCGCATTCCTGCCGCCGTTGTGGTTCTGAACGCCAATATGCTTTGTGGGATGGACCGATATCCACTTGTTCGCCTGTTGGCGCGTTTGGCAAAGTGCTTCGGTGAACGATCCCGCGACAACCGGCGCCTTGGCGTTGTTTCTGTTTGGGATGCGCCAAATGACCGACGCGCTCATTCCGGCGATCGTCGACCGCTCGCCGAAGAAACTGGCGAACCTGAGCAAGAGCGACGAAGAGGTCGACACGCTGCATCTCGCGATCATTCGTTATTTGGGCCAGCTTTCGCAACCACAGCTGGTCAGTCCACAGATGGAGATGCTGTCCAACGGCATCGCGGTCACGAGGCTCATTTGTCCGTCGATCGATTTATTCAGTTGTCTGGAAATTTCGAGGCGGCGAAGTCGTCAAATAACTCATTGGCGTCGCGCGCGGTCAGGAGGCCGTCGTGCGCGACGTAGCGGGCGGCGAATTGAAAGGGCTTCTCCGTAGAAAAGGGGACGTCGGTGTTCAGACAGGGCGAGACTTCCATCAATCCCCATTCGCGATAGTAGAATTGATTGCGGATGTTCGCGGGGTGGCCCATCAATGCGATCCCCGCCGTGTCGCTTCCGATCTTTCCCGCGCAATCCACCCAGCGCGGGGTTTTGCGGTCGCCGTTTGCGTCCCAGTAATTTCCGCTGCCGTTCACGCGCCCTTCGGAATCACGCAAGGTCCCGCCGTCGTCGACATCGATTAGGTCGTTGACGCGAACGCCACAGAACGAATGTCGGTCGGTCAGCAGCGTTGCGGTATCCGCAGCGGTTGGCGTTAGGCTCGTGAAGTGATCGATTATCGTGAAGCGGCCGCGTTGGGAGAGTTCGTAGCGGCGTTGCTCGCGAAGAAGTGTCTCCCCAGTTTCCTGGTTTCGTTCGCGAGTTTGCCAGTCGAGCCTCAGGTCGATCGTGATCTTGTCCGTCGCCGTCCATTGTGCGTCGGTGATTCGCTGCATTCCTGACGGACCGAGGTCGAAGAGGTTGTAGTCGCGATGCCATTTGTCCGGGCGGTTGGGCTCCGGAAAGTTGAGTTTGCGATACAGGTCGTAGGGTTTCTTGCGATCGCCGATCTTCACTTTGCCGTGGCCGCACATCACGGACTGGTGGTGAATAAAACAGTATTCATGTGTGCCGGTGACAGGGACGCCGCCCGGCGTGCAGACCGGGTAGATTTCCGGCTTGAGCCGAAAGTTCGTCGGGTAGTCGGTTGGGAAGAGCAGGGCGGCGAAGTAGCGTCCGTTGGCCGAGAGCTTCAGTCGGCGAGTTTGAGCTCGAAAGGGCTGCTGGTCCTCGACGGTGTACTTGGCGGGCGCCGTTGCGGCGCTCGAGGGCTCGGTCAAGGCGGCCGCGGCGGCGGCGCCCGAGGCCGCGCCGAGAAACTTCCGACGATTGAGTTCGTTCATGAGACTTGCTGAACTCCCGGCTGGATGCCTCTGGGTTTTACCCAATGGCCGCCGTTGCGGGATTCGACTTTGGCTGCCGCGGCTTTGTCCTGGCGTTGAGTGTCGGGATCGCAGACGTAGGCGCCGAGGGCGTTGATCGAGGGAGCGACTGCGGCGGCGGTTGATTTCCGAATTAACTGACGACGACTGGGCGTTTTCATGAAGCTGGGTTGAATCGGTTTCAAGCTGCGAGCGGAAGATGAGCCGTCCCTGCGCTCGGATCGTTACTTGTCGTTCTTGAACTTGAATTCCGGTTTACCGGTGAAGTCGGAGCTGGTGATCGTCGGAGCCCAGTGTCGCTCAACGTGCTGGGTGACGAGTCGATTGCCGGAGAAGTGACTGACGAAGGGGCTCATGCGGGGATTGTACATCGTGTCGGTCAGGTCGCGCATCAACACGACGTTCTGGTCCTGGTAGATCATCTGACGAATCGAGAACGGCCGGCCCAGGACGCACATGTTCAGGTGGACGCCCATGACGATGACGTTTTTGACGCCGCGTTGTTTCATGAGGTAGTAGGCCTCGGCGTTGTCCGTGATCGCGTCGCCCTCCTTGATCTCGATGGTCGCGATTTGGCGTTTCCAGGGGCCGTAGGTCCGGCATTTGGGCTCGCAGTCGCAGCCGCCGTCCGAATCGTCGATGGGGAGGGGAGCTTCGTTCTCGGAATCGATGTAGCACCAGCGTTGCAGTGGAATCTTCGTTTCCACCTTGGGCGCCTGCTGAGCCAGCTTGCGCATGGGGGTGTCCTTGTAGAAATCCAGGCAGCTACTGGGACAGTGGATTATCAAAACGCCGCGTTCGCGGGCGATTTTGATGACTTCATTCATGCGCGGCGCCATTTCGCCGACGCGGCGCGTCGCGCCTTTGCACCAATGTTCGTCCCACATGTCGCAAATCACGATGGCTGTCTCCTTCGGCTCCCATTTGAGGATGCTTTGGGTGATTTTGTATTGTTTCTTCTTGTCGTCGGGCGCGACTTTCTGGCTGCGGGCGTTGAGCGTGAGCGGTTGGGCGCTGACGGAGATCGAGGCGGCCAGGAAAACGAGACTAAGGGTGAGGGGAATGGCTTTCATAAGCGAAAGGGACTCTACCCGATAATATGACGGCGGAAAGTGAATTTGGTTTAAGGCCGGGTTTGCTGGCGTCCGCGAGTTTTCACTGGAAAAGGCAAATGCCGGGGCTTATCGTTCCCTGAACTCACCACAGAACACCGGCTTACTTATGGAAATCAATTTCAATTGCCCCCAATGCGGTCAGGAACTCACGGCGGACGACACCATGCTCGGCGTGGAGATCGAATGCCCCGCCTGCAAGGAAACGATCATGATCGAGGGCGAAGCCGCCGAAGCCGCCGCCGAGGGAGAGGTGGAGTACGCGGCCGCGGAGGAAGAGCCTGCGGCGACGCGCGCGCCAATCTCGATCGGCGCGTCTCACGCGACGGCCGACATGATTCTCAAACCCAAGGCCAAACGGCTGGAGGTCGCGGCCAAGGAGGATGTTGCCGTGCTGAGCCGCACCATACTTTATTCCGCCAATGGCAAAGATATTGGGAAGTTTGATGAAACCGTCGCGAAAACCCTCGCGGAAATTGGCCGGCCACACATCGTCAGCATCAATACCGTGAATCCCGGCGAAGGCGACTTCGGCGTGTTGATCATTTACGAGAAGCAGAACTGAGCCGCGGGCGCGTTGAAGCGCCGTTCCGCTCACCCGAACAAGTCCAGCTGCGAGGTCGGCGGCAATTCCTTGAGTTTTTCCCTTTCGGCTTTGTGCCGTCGCGTTGCGCGCGGTTTGCCCTCCGGCGTCAGTTCCGCCTCTTCGAGATTGCCCAGAATTTCCTTCGCGCGTTCCAGCACCGACTTTGGAACGCCCGCCAGTCGCGCGACCTGGATTCCGTAGCTCTTGTCCGTGCCGCCTTCGACAATTTTGCGCAGAAAAATGATTTCCTCGTTCCACTCGCGCACGGCGACGTTGAAATTGCGCACGCGATCCAGGCGTCCGGCCAATTCGGTCAATTCGTGGTAATGCGTCGCGAAGAGGGTCTTCGCTCCCGTCTGGTTGTGCAGGTGCTCCACTATCGACCAGGCTAGGCTCAATCCATCGAAGGTGCTCGTGCCGCGGCCGATTTCATCGAGGATGATCAGGCTCTTCGAGGTCGCGTTGTTCAGAATGTTGGCGGTCTCGCTCATTTCGACCATGAAAGTCGACTGACCGCGGGACAGATCGTCGCTGGCTCCGATGCGGGTGAAGATGCGGTCGATCAGATCCACGCGCGCCTGGGTCGCGGGGATGAAGGAGCCGGTGTGAGCGAGCAGCGCCAGGAGCGCCACTTGCCGGATGTAGGTGCTCTTGCCGGCCATGTTCGGTCCGGTGATGATGCCGATCTGTTTTTCGGTGGAATCCAACCGCGTGTCGTTGGGCACGAAGGGTTCTTCGGTCATCGACTGGTCGAGAATGGGATGACGGCCCTCGCTGATCTCCAGAAGGCCGTCTTCGCGCACATCCGGCCGGCAATAGCCGAACAGCCGCGCCGTTTCAGCGAAGGAGCCGAGCACATCGAGTTGTGACAGCGCGCGGGCCAGATCCTGAATCTCCGGCAATCGCGCAATGACCGCTTCGCGCACGCGCAGGAATAATTCGTATTCCAGTTTCGAGCTTCGCTCCTCCGCTCCGAGAATCTTGTTCTCAATCTCTTTGAGCTCCGGCGTGATGTAGCGCTCCCCGTTGGCGATGGTTTGTTTGCGGACGTAGTTCGGCGGGACCTTGTCGACGTTGGCGCGGGTGACTTCGATGAAATATCCGAACACCGAGTTGTAACGAACTTTTAAAGACGAGATGCCGGTCTTTTCGATTTCCTCCTGCTGCATGCGCGCGATCCAGTTCTTGCCGTCGCGCGACGCGCTTTTCAATTCGTCGAGTTCGGCGTCGTAGCCGTCCGCGATCATGCCGCCTTCGCGCACGGTCAGCGGCGGCTCATCGACGAGCGCGCGGCGAAACAGGTCGACCAGATCGGGAAACTCGCCCAGTTGTTCCTCAAGCTCGCGCAGCAGTTTGGGCCGTTGGGCGGCTGCGTCGGTCGATTCGCCGGCGCCGTCTTCCTGCAGGGCCAGGTCGGAAGTTTCATTCGAGCGATCGTCGCGGAGGGTGAGTTCAGCGAGGACGCCGCGAATAAACGGTATCTGTTCCAGCGCCTGCCGCAGCGTCCCCAGATCGCGCGCGTTGCCCGTGCCGACGCTCAGGCGGCCCAGGGTTCGCTCAAGGTCGCGCACTTCGCCGAGCCGTTCTCGAAAGCGATCCAGCGCGCGTCCGCAATCCAGCCATGCCTGCACGACTTCCTGCCGTCCGCCGATGGCGGACGCCTCGGAGAGCGGTTGTGTCAGCCACTCCCGCAGGCGGCGCGCGCCCATGGGGGTGGCCGTTCGATTCATCGCGCCGAAGAGAGAGGCGGAGCGTGGGGCGTCGCGGCTCAGCGGCTCCAGAATCTCCAGATTGCGGAGCGAGGTCATGTCGAGCGCGAGGTAATCGGCGCTCTGATAGAAGGAGAGGCGAGTCAGGTGGGCGACGTCGCGCCGCAATTGCCGCGAGAGATAGTGCAGTATGCCGCCGGCCGCGCCGATCGCCGCGTCGCGATTCTTGAGTCCGAAGCCGTCGAGCGAGGCGACTTTGAAATGCTCGCGCACGGTGAACACGGAGGTCTCCGGTTCAAAAACCCAATCGTCGTAGCCGTTGATGATGGGGAAACGCTCGACGATCAGATCGCGCAACGAGGTCGCGGCTTCGGGGAGGAGCATTTCGGCGGGGCGAATGCGCTCCAGCTCGCTCATCAAGGCGGCTTCGCCCTCCACTTCCGTCGTCTGGAAATCACCGGTGGTCAGGTCGACGATGGCGATGCCGAAGAATTTTCCGAGCGGATAGACCGAGGCGAGGAAGTTGTTTCGTTCGGCGACGAGGATGCGCTCGTCGAAATGAGTGCCTGGGCTGATGATCTGGGTGACCTCGCGTTTGACAAGTTGGCCGGGTATGGCTTCCTCCACCTGATCGCAGATCGCCACTTTGCGACCCGCCTTGAGGATGCGAGCGATGTAGCCGTTGGCCGCGTGGTAGGGTATTCCGCACATCGGAGTCGTTCCGCGTTTGGTCAGCGCGACATTCAGAATTTTCGAGCCTTCCTGCGCGTCTTCGAAAAACATCTCGTAGAAATCGCCGAGCCGAAAAAGCAGCAGCACATCGCTCGGAAGCTCGCCGCGCACACGGCGATACTGCTGCATCATCGGAGTGATCTTCTTGGTCTTGGACATCGCCGCAATGTTTGAACCGATTCAGCCGAAGAGCGAAATCAAAAAGCGCGAAAAAAACTTCAAAAGTTTTTAACAAAAGTACTAGTCACAAAAATGAAATCCGTTTAAACAATGCGCACTAAAGAAATCATGAAATTTATTTCAAAAGATTTAGTCTACGATCGAACGGAGGTGATATTCCATGCCAGCTAAGAAAAAAGCAGCCCCTAAGAAAAAAGTAGCGAAGAAGGCAGCGCCGAAAAAGGCCGCCGCAGTCAAAAAGGCAGCGCCGAAAAAGGCCGCAGTCAAGAAGGCAGCGCCGAAAAAGGCCGCCGCAGTCAAAAAGGCAGCGCCGAAGAAAAAGGCCGCCGCCAAAAAGGCCGCCGCCAAAAAGGCAGCGCCTAAAAAGGCAGCGCCTAAAAAGGCAGCGCCTAAAAAGAAAGCGGCCCCGAAGAAGAAAGCCGCTAAGAAAAAGAAGTAACCCTTAACACTGGATGGTGAGTCCCGTCCGTTCGGACGGGACTCTCATCCAGTTTTTCTCACCGCCTCCTTACTCCTCTTCGTCCATTCTCATGGCGAAAATTGTCTTCGACATCGAAACCTCCGCGCTGGGTCCGGAACATTTCGACGAAGCTCAGACCGAATACCTCTTTCGCGCCGCGGAGCGCCTTGCCGATGAAACGGAGCGGCAGGCGAAACGCGAGGAGATTCAACGTCTGTTCAATCTTTGGCCATTGACCGCGCGCGTGGTCTGCATTGCGATGATCAACGTCGACAGCGATCGCGGCAAGGCGCTGTTTATTGCCGACGACTACGAGTCGACCGCTGGCGATGAAGGATCGGTCGAATACGTTCCCTGCATGGACGAGACGGAACTGTTGACGGCGTTCTGGGATCTGGCCCGACACTACGACAGCGTGGTGACCTTCAATGGCCGCGGATTTGACGCGCCTTTTCTTTATCTGCGTTCGGCGGTCCTCAATGTGCCGATTTCCCGCAAGAACTGGCTCGGCTACCGCTTTCAGACCGAACCGCATTGCGATCTGGCTGAGCAACTGACTTTCTACAACGTCAGTGGACGAGGCGGCGCCGCGAGGAAGTTTAATCTGGATTTCTACTGCCGGACCTTCGGCATCGAATCGCCAAAGAGCCACGGCGTCACGGGAATGGATGTGAACGACCTGATGAACGAGGCGCGCTATCGTGAAATTGCCGAGTATTGCGTTCGCGATGTCCAAGCGACCCTGGAGCTTTATCGCATCTGGAGCGAGCGGCTCCAGGGCATCAAGTGACCGGCTCGCGTTGAATCCAATAAAACCCACCCTGTCAAATCCGATTGATTGAATTCCAGCTTGAATTCGCTCCGCAGATGAAAAGAATCCCATGATCTGAATTGGTCATCTCATGAAAAAATCACTTTCCCTCAGTATTTTCCTCGCAGCTTTCTCGGCTGGCGCTGCCCAGGTCGACGGTCCGCTTTCTCCCAAACAGTCGCTCAAGCATTTCAAGTTTGAAGATGGCTCGCGGCTGCGGCTTGAGATCGCCGCCGCCGAGCCGCTGATCGTCGATCCCGTGGCCACGGTGTTCGACGAGGCCGGACGCATGTTTGTCGCGGAGAATCGCGGCTATCCGACCGGTCCGGGCGAGGGCAAGGCGCCCGCGGGCGTCGTGGCGCTCCTGGAGGACACGGATGGCAATGGCGTCTTCGACAAGCGCACGAATTTTGCCGAAGGACTCAGCTATCCCAACGGCCTGTTGCCCTGGCGCGGCGGAATCTTCGTCACCTGCGCGCCGGATATTTTTTATCTCAAAGACACTGACGGCGACGGTAAGGCCGACCTGCGCAAAGTCGTGCTGACGGGATTTCACATCAAAAGCACGACGCAACTTCGGGTCAGTCACCCCAAGCTGGGACTCGACGGTTGGATCTGGGTGACCGCGGGATTGCAGGGCGGCGATGTCGAATCGCCGGCGAACAAGAAACAGGGGAAGGTGTCCTACGCGAAGAGCGATGGCCGCTTTCATCCCGACACCTTTGAATTCGCGACGGTTTCCGGTCAGGCGCAATTCGGCCTCACCTTCGACGACTACGGCAACAAGTTCATCTGCGCCAATCGCAATCCCGTCTGGCACACCGTGCTCCAGCCGCATCACCTCAAGCGCAATCCGCACTATGCCTTCTCGCAAACGGTTCAGGTCGTTGGCACGGCGGGCGCCGAATCGTTGGTTTATCCGCTGAGCCGCGACACGACTACGGCGGGTTACCACCCGACGCTGCTGACGAAGCTTCATCTTGGTTCCTTCACCTCCGCGTGCGGCACATTGATCTTTCGCGGCGGGGCGTTGGGAGCCGATTACTACGGCAACGCCTTTATCTGCGAGCCCGCGCAGAATCTCGTCCAACGCCGCATCCTGACCTCAACCGGCGGATCCTTCGACGCGCGCGTCGCCCGGGACGGACAGGACTTTCTGGCCACGCCCGACACCTGGTCGCGCATCGTCTACGCGGACTTCGGCCCCGACGGCGCGCTTTACCTCACCGACTTTTATCGCAAGACGCTCGACCATCCTCGCTACCTGCCCGAGGGCATTCGTGACACGGCGGACTTTGTCAGCGGCAATACCCAGGGACGCATTTACCGGGTGGCGCCTGCCGGAAAATCACAACGAGCTAAATGGCAAAGTCACTCGCTGGCCGGGGCGAATTTGAATCAACTCGTCGCCGCTTTGGATAACGCAGAAGGCTGGCGTCGGGAGACGGCGCGCCGCTTGCTGCTCGAGGGCCGCAACGCCGCCGCCGTCGCCCCGCTCAAACGCGTCGCCGCCAATGGCGAAACTGAAGCCGGCAGTGTCGCCGCGCTGTGGCTGCTCGATAATTTTGGCAAGTTGGACGATCCAACCCTCACTGCCGCGCTCAAGGACAAGCGTCCCCGAGTGCGTGAAGCCGCCGTGCGTCTGATTGAGCCGCGTTTGAAACAGAATCCCAAGCTCGCGGACGCGTTGGTCGCGATGAACGCCGAGTCCGACTCGAAAGTGCGCTTTCAACAGGCTCTGGCTTTGGGGGAGGTCGATCGTCCGGACAAACTCAAGGTTCTTGCTGGCGTGGCGATGGGCAACCCGACCGACCTGTGGACGCGCGCCGCGGTCCTGAGTTCGATCGGTCCGGATTCGGCAAACTTCGCCATCAACGTTCTCCGTTTGAAGATGCGGACGAACACATCGAAGTCTTCCGATCTTTCGCCGCTGATGAGCGATATCGGACGAATCCTCGGCTCCAGCCAGTCGCCCAAAGTCATTCAGGAAATTTTCACGCCGGCCAGCGCCATGAAAGGCCCCAACGACGCGGGCTGGCAACGGTCCTTGTTGGCGGGCATTGCCGACGGCCTGCGCGCCAAGCGTTCGTCCCTCCGCGCCATGCTTAACGACCCGGCCTCGGACGGCAAAATGAAATCGGAAGTCGACGCGATCATGCGCCGCGCCGTCGCTGACACGAGCGACCCGAAGGCGCCGTCGGCCAATCGATTGACGTCCATCGAGCTGCTGGCTCATTCCGATTTCGCGACGGCCGGCTCCGCCTTGCTGAATTTGGTGGGATCGCGCGCGCCGGTTAACCTCCAGCAGGCCGCCATTCGGGCGTTGACTCGCATCGTCGATCCTTCGATCGGTCCCGCGCTGGTGGACCCGTTGAAGTGGCGCGTCTATCCGCCCTCCGTCAGCCGCGCGGTGGTCACGGCGATGCGGTCCAACACGCGGCTTCTGCCCGATCTCCTGAGCGCAATGGAGAGCGGCGTGGTGCAAAACTGGATGATCGAGCCGCGTGTCCGCGTCAGCTTGATGAAACATCGCGACAAGAAGATTCAGGCGCTGGCGAAGAAAGTCTTTGGAGCATTGGAGTCTGGCGATCGCATGAAGGCGTACGAGGAATCCAAGGCGATTGCGAAGATGAAGGGCGACAACGCCAACGGCAAGGCCGTCTACGGCCGGGTCTGCGCGCAGTGCCATGTCTACGAAGGCCTGGGTTTCAAGGTGGGCCCCGATCTGACCGGCGTGCGCAATCAACCCGCCGAGGCGCTGCTGATGCATATCGTCATGCCGAACTACGAGGTCGTGCCCGGCTTTACCAGCTACGAGGTCGAGACGAAGGACGACCGCAGCCTCAACGGCCTGCTGGCTTCCGAGTCCGACACCAGCGTGACGCTCCGCCTGGCGCAGGGAGTGGACGAGACCATACTGCGGTCGAACATCCAGTCGATGCGCTCCACGAGCCTTTCGCTCATGCCCGACGAGCTTGAGAAAACCATGCCCAAACAGGAGCTGGCCGACCTGCTGGCGTTCTTGAAGGGGTTGTGACGTGCGCCCTCTGCAACTCCTCGTTTTAGCGTAAGACTTAAAGACGCAATATATGGGGTTGGAAGGAGAGGTATGCCCAAGATGGGGGGAGGGTGAGATCATCCAGCGCTACGATCTTTTATTACTAACACCTTACTAATCCATTCAGATTTAGTATTTTAAGCTGGCAATCGAAGTGAGTGTTTACTAAATATGAGTTCTTTAGTAAAACGATAGAAGCGAAATCTGCTGCCAGGATCATGAAAATACCGCGCCGGCCGCCTGAATGGAATTTGGTCCCCGCAGATTTCCAACCGGAATTGTTTCTCAAGCAAATGGAATCCGTGCCGGACGTGATGGCGCGGGGAAAATACCGGCATTGGGACAAACTCATTTATCTCAAACCTCCTGAAGGTTTGGATCACAAGGCCTGGTGGCAGCTTATCAAATGGCGGCGAACCGCGCAGTACAAGGCGATTCCATTGAAGGACCTCCTTAACGGCGATTTCGTATACCTCACGACGGACGCCATGGCGATACAGCTCCGCGATCTCGATCTTGGCGCGGGCGGTAAGATTCAAATGCCGACACAGATCACCAACCCGGATACTCGCGACAGGTACTACGTTGGTTCCCTGATCGAAGAGGCCATCACTTCCAGCCAGTTGGAAGGCGCCGCGACGACCCGCGTCGTGGCCAAGGAGATGATTCGTTCGGGCCGCAAACCCAAGGATCGCAGCGAACAGATGATCTTAAACAACTTTGTGACGATGAAGCGAATCTGTGCGCTTAAGGACGAGCCGCTCACCCAAGACCTGATTCTTAATCTTCATCGAATGGTGACGAAAGACACCTTGGACAAACCAGACGCCGCGGGACGACTTCGTCGACCAGACGAGAATGTCGATGTTGGAGACGAAATTTCTGGAAAAGTCTTCCATACGCCTCCACCGGCCGAACAACTTGAGGGCCGACTTAGCGCCATGTGCGTTTTTGCCAACGAGGCTTCATCAGAGAGATTTATCCATCCGGTTATTCGCTCCATCATTCTGCATTTTTGGTTGGCCTACGATCACCCGTTCGTCGACGGCAACGGCAGGACGGCGCGCGCGTTGTTCTATTGGTCCATGCTTCGCCATGGGTATTGGCTGTTCGAATTCGTCTCCATTTCACAGACGATACTCAAAGCGCCGACCAAGTACGGCCGGGCGTTTCTTTTGACGGAGACTGACGGCAACGATTTGACCTACTTCATCATTTATCACCTGGGAGTTATCGAAAACGCAGTGAGCCAGTTGCACGAATACATCCAACGGAAAACGGATGAATTGAAGAAGGTGGAAATGGAACTTAAAGGAATCACCATTCTGAACCACCGCCAAAGAGCCTTGATGGGGCACGCGGTGCGGCATCCATCTTTTCTCTATACCATCGAATCGCATCGACTGAGCCACAATGTTGTCTATCAGACCGCGAGAACCGATCTGCTCGATCTTGCTGAGAGGAACCTGCTTACGGCCCGGAAGCGTGCGAATACTTGGACCTTTTTCGCACCGCCGGATTTAGAGCAACGCCTTCAGAATCTGAACTAAGCCCCCAACCAACGGTTGACCTCCAGCGAGTCTCCGGGAAAGCATCGGACATGTTGATACGTTCGTTGATGGTCTGGTTGATGATATTGGCGGCGACCGGCGTCTTCGCCGATTTTCCAGGCTCGCTGCACACGGTCGAATACGATTCGCCGCCGATCAGCTACTCGGACGCCGATATTGGCGGCCCGGTCGCGGCGCTTCAGACCCGATTGGCCAATGGCGAGCTCAAGCTCGATTACCATCCGCGCTTTGGCTATCTCCCCGCGGTTCTGAAGGCGTTGGACGTGCCGGTTTCCTCCCAGTTGCTGGTCTTCTCGAAAACTTCGACGCACCGGCAGATGATCTACACCAACGTCCCGCGCGCGGTGTATTTCAATGACGACGTCTACGTTGGCTGGGTTCCCGGCGCGGAGTTGCTGGAGATCTCTTCCGTTGATCCCAGGAACGGCGCGGTGTTTCACGGGCTCGATCAGGGGAATTCCGAGTTTCCGCTGCTGACGCGCAAAGGGAAGTGTCTGGAATGCCATGTCGGCTCGAAAACCATGGGCGTTCCCGGGCACCTGGTTCGATCGTTTCACAGCGCCGAGAATGGTTGGCCGGACGATTCCACAGGCTACCCGCGAATCAGCCACAACGCCAAATTCGAGGATCGCTGGGGCGGTTGGTACATCACCGGGGTGATGGCCAACAATCCCACCCGCGCCAACCTGATCAATCCCTCCGAGGTCGCGCTCCGTAAAAAGGATCCCGCGCATCGTCGCAATCTCACTGAGCTCAGTCCTTTCTTCGAAACGGACGGCTACCTCAGTCCGCACAGCGACATGGTCGCGATGCTCGTGCTCGAGCACCAGACGCACATGCACAACTTCATCACGCGGCTGAATTACGAGGCCCGCATTTTTCAGCATCAGTACGGCCACATCAAATACATGGAGAGTCCGATCGAGTATTTCATCAAACATCTCCTGTTCGTCGACGAGGCGCCGCTGCCGGGGCCGGTCCAGGGCGTGACGAGTTATGCGGCCGACTTTGAATCACGCGGTCCAAAGGACAGTCGCGGCAGATCTCTGCGTCAGCTTGATCTGAAGACGCGGCTGCTGAAATACCCGTGCAGTTACCTCATTTACTCCGAGGCTTTCGACAGCTTGATGCCTCCCTTGAAGGAACGCGTTTATCGTCGTTTGTGGGAGGTCCTTTCCGGAGAGGACAAGTCCGAGGAATTTCAGGAACTTCCGCCGGGACGCAAGCGGGCCATCCTGCAAATCCTCATCGAGACGAAGAAGAACTTGCCGGACTATTGGCGCGAGGATGCAGGCAAGTAATCCTGTTAATGTGCGCCTAGACTGTCGCGGCCCGGCTTGAGACGAGCGTGAAATGCCATGAGCGAGATAGATCGCGCGGTTTCGAGATCACCCCGGAGGTCGGCATGCGAAAGCGGCGTAGGACCGCCGCAGTCCAAGACCTGTCGGAAAACCTAAATGCATGGATGTCGCGATAGCGTCTTGGAGCGCTGCGGTCCTACGCCGCTTTAGGAAATGGTCATCGCGGCACGGTTGGCTGACTGGTCCAAAGCGGCAGTGTCGCGCCGCCGCCATAATTCCATTGCGGCGTCCGTGCGTTCGGGCAAAAGTTCGGGACTTCGCGCGAATGGGGAATGTGGCTCCATTGCGCGGGACAGGCCATGACTGACGAGCAAATTAACAAGGTCAAGAAAGTCGTCGTCGGACTGCTGATCGCGGTGGTCGTGTTGATGATCCTGAATCGCGTCAGCGCCTCGAATCCAAACTTCGCCTGGTTCAACGATCAAATCTCCTACCTTCTCGCCGCGCTTCTTTCGGAGATTCGTGTTCCTCACTGGGTCTTGATTTTTCTACTCGCGAGTTGCGGGGCCTACTGGATCGGGTTGATCCGGAAGTTGCGGCCCGCTGATGGATCGGACGCCGACGAGCCGGTGGTGGCGGATTACCGGGAGGACATCCTGATGGGGATCACCTGGCATTGGGACTACAATCCTTCCACCAACGAGATCGAGGGCCTGCGCTGCATCTGCCCGAAATGCTATGAGCCGGCGACCTATCGCGAAAACAGCTTTACGCCGCTGGGGCCGGTGACCGTCGCCCAATGCGCGACCTGCGGTGACATTCGCGATATCAAGGGCAAGGAGAAGCAAGTGCTTGCCGCGGTGCGGAATCAGATTCAGGACAAGTTGCGACGCGGAATGTTCCGCGAGGTCGTGAAGCGGCAACGCGCCGCTTCCGGCTCGAAGAGCGCCCCCCGGAAATCTCTTCCGGCCGCGGGCAATCCGTTCGGGTCGGCCAGCGCCGACGAGCCAGCCGGGAAATCGGGTTCGTAGCCGACGTTCCCGCCGGGGCGAAGGCCAGTCATGTTATGCTTCACGCCTACATCCAAAAGAAGGCGGGCCACTACAATCTCAGCGAGATGTCTATCGTGCTGGGGATCTTTGCCGTAATGGCGGCGCTTCCAGCCGCCGCAGTTGGCTCCCTTGTTCATAGTGTGCTTGGCGCGCCGACGAAGACCGCCGTTATCATTGGAATCGCGCTTTGGTCCGGCTCCATTTTTTGGCTCTGGGTTTCATTCATTCGCATTGGCAGGCAGTCATCCAACTTTCGGACGTCCACCTTCGAACTGACGATTCTGCAAGTGGTCTGCGTGATTCCCGCCCTGGCGTTGGCCCAACGCAATCGACTGGCCGACGAGACCGTGCTCGGGATGTTCACCGGCCTCCTGCTCCTGTTTCAATTCTGCTATTTCACTCTGGCCTGGGGAATTGGAGCGCGGCTGCCGGCCCGAACCTACATTCTCCTCGCGGTTACGATTGGGGCGTTGGCGCTTTCCGCAAAATAGCGCGGTCCCGCCTCAGGCGCGCTCAGTTCAACTTGTCTCTTGCCCCAATAGACTGAAAGCGTCGCAATCCCGCCAATCTTGATCTTGCGTTGCTCCCGGCCATTGCCATTCTCTGTGCATGCGAATCCAATTCTGCGGAGCCGTTGGCGCCACGACCGGCTCCATGTTTCTGCTGGAGGTGAACCATCGACGCCCCTTGCTCGAACGCGGAATGTTCCAGGGGCGTCGCGGCGAGCTGATCGAGCGCATTGATTCCTTTTTCGGCCACGTCGACAAGGACGAGCTCAGCCGTTACCTCCAGAATCTCACTGGCGACATCAAGAAGATCTTTGTTTGTCACGGGGAGGAGGAACAGTCCCTGGCTTTCGGGGAGACCTTGCCGGAATTGAAGCCCAAGGCGGAAGTGGTTGTCCCTGAACTGCTGCAGAAAGAGGAAGTGTGACGCTGTGAGACAGGATTGTGAGAGTTTTCGGCCGTAAATCTGACCAGCAAATGAATTCCATAAATCTCATTAGAAGACTTTTCCTAGCCATGATCATGATGGGTCTATTGTCAGGATGCGAAACGTTTTCCGGCTATGACATGGAGGCCGTAAATCGTAAAACCGTAACGGTTGAAGCAGCTCGAGTGGAATTTGCCAGCGGCGACAGTGTGCGTTGGGGAGTTCTGTCTCAGAACAAAAAAGCGGGGCATTGGCCGTGGCAGGGGAGATTTGCCGGTCGCGGCATATTCAAATGGCGGGAAGACGGCGTGGACAAGGAAGCGGTGGTGGATATTCCTAAATCGGGCAGTGGAAGCATAGTCACGTTTGAAATATTGCCTTCGGACGCCGTAAAGGTGACTAGAGGCTATCATTAACTGTGGCGGCTTCACGCTCATCGATTGTGACACTAGTGTGGAACGGAAGGACCTTGCGAAAAAGTCTCCGAATAGACGCGACGCAGGAATGTAAGACAACGTGAAATATCCGAAGGAATCCAAAAAGCTGGTGGGGCGAGAGTCCCCGCGAGCCCATATCGAAGTCCTGACGGGACGCCAGAGGCTCTACAATCCCTTCGGGATACTGAAGTGGGCTCGCGGGGACTCTCGCCCCACCGGCTTTGGATCGCTGCCGCTATTGGAGGCGACCGCTTGCGGAAACGGAATTCCTGGTTTGACCGGGATAAGCGCAACGTGCGCCCGCAGGCGCAGATCCTCAAAGACAGGCGGAGTGCGTCAATGGCTTGCTGCTCTTGTCCTTATTCCTTGTCTCATGTTTTGCGCCGCAGCCGCCTCGGCCGCGTCAGCCCCGTTGCAGATTCACGACGATCGTTTGACCGTCGAGCTGTTTGCCGAGCAGCCTCGGATCGTCACGCCCAATGGCATTGCCGTCGATGAGAACGGACGCGTGTTCGTCATCGAGAATCACACCCACCAGCGCCCAGCGTCCTACGTCGGCCCTTCCTCTGATCGCGTCCTGGTCTTCGAGGATAAGAACGCCGATGGGCGCGCGGACAAACGCAGCGTCTTTCACGAGGGCTTCACACACGCAATGGATCTGGCCTTTCATTTCGACGGCTCGCTCTATCTCGCGACGCGAAATGACGTTTACCGACTGCGCGACTTCGATGGCGATCTGGGCGCTGATTCAGTCGAGCATTTGATCCACATGGAAACGGCGGCTTTGTATCCGCACAACGGCATGTCGGGCCTGGCGTTTGATTTCAGCGGCAATCTGTATTTCAGCCTGGGAGAGAACCGGGCGCAATCCTATGTCCTGTCAGGCACGGACGGGACGACAATCGCCGACGGCCGGGGAAGTGGCGGCGTGTTCTGGTGTCGCGCCGATGGCACGGACCTTCGACGAGTGGCCGAGGGATTCTGGAATCCTTTCGGCGTGTGCGTCGATGTGTTTGGCCGCGTCTTCGCGACTGAGAACGATCCGGGCGATCGGCCGCCCTGCCGACTGATTCACGTGGTGGAAGGCGGCGACTATGGCTACGAGCGGCAGTACGTTTCCGGGTTGCATCCATTCGTCTGTTGGAATGGCGAACTGCCAGGGACGCTTCCGATGGTGAACGGGGTTGGCGAAGGGCCCTGCGAAATTCTGCCCTACGAATCGGACGGATTGCCGACCGATTATCGCGGCGATTTATTGGTCGCTTCCTGGTCGGATCACCGCGTCGAGCGGCATCGCTTGACGGCGAAGGGCGCATCGTTTTCCTCGGAGCGGTCGACCGTTATCTCGGGCAATAGTTCTTTTCGTCCGGTGGGATTGGCGGTCGCTCCCGATGGCTCGGTGTTTGTTTCCG